>DASWON010000202.1:0-4421 GCA_036398735.1 Rhodopila sp. | reverse complement strand
GGAGGGTGTGGTTCGCCTTCACATGCAGGGATCCTGCTCCGGCTGTCCATCATCGAGCGCGACCCTGAAGCACGGTATCGAGAACATGCTGAAGCATTATGTCCCGGAAGTGGTCGCCGTGGAGCAGGTTGAGTTCTGATCCCGGCCGGTTTCTGATCTCCCCCGGTTGACGGCGGGACGTGCTTCTTTCACGCTGCGCTGCAACACGCGTTCTTCGATGCTGCCTGTGCAGCGCTGTCCAGGAGTTTGCCTAATGTCGATCGATGCCACCGGCCTTGACCTGCTGTTCAAGGAAGCCCGTACGCATAACAAGTGGCACGACAAGCCGATCACCGACGAGACGCTGCACGAGTTGTACGACATCCTGAAATACGGACCGACGTCGGCCAATAGCTCGCCGGCCCGGTTCGTGTTCATCCGCACCAAGGAAGGCAAGCAAAAACTTGCCCCGGCGCTGTCGTCGGGCAACACCGAGAAGACCATGACTGCACCGGTGACGGTGATCGTTGCTTATGACCCCAAGTTTTACGAAAAGCTGCCTACGCTTTTCCCGCACAACCCGGACGCGATCTCGTGGTTCACGAGCAACGACTCGCTCGCGGCCACTACGGCGTTCCGCAATGGCACCCTGCAGGGGGCTTACCTGATGATCGCCGCCCGCTCGCTGGGCCTGGATACCGGGGCAATGTCCGGCTTCGACAATGCGAAAGTCGATGAAGCCTTCTTCTCGCAGAACGGCTGGCGCTCGAACTTCCTGGTGAACCTTGGGAACGGCGACCCTGCCGGCGTGTTCAATCGGTCCCCTCGCCTGCCCTTCGAAGAAGCCTGCATCCTCGCCTGAACCGCGCTCAGCCGCCTGTACCGCGTTCGTTCGGTGCGGTACAGGCCGTTGGTTCACCACAGCCGGGAAGCGGCCTCGGGCGCCGCTTGGGATGGGCTGATCAGCCGGCGTGCCAAACATGCCGCGGCGCAGCATTGACGCCGGGGCGTGGCCGGCGCGCAGTTCATGCGCTTTGAACGTTCCGCCCGTCCCTTCCATGCTCTACCGTCCACCGGGTAATGCGGATACTTGCACTCGATTCGGCTGTCGCAAGGTGCTCGGCGAGTCTTGTCGCCGACGGCGCCATGCTGATCAGCTATCAGCAGGATCTCGAACGCGGACACGCTTCGACGTTGCCGATGATGGCGCGGAGCTGCCTCGATGATGCCGGTCTCGCAGCCGCGGATATCGACCTGATCGCGGTGACCGTCGGCCCCGGCAGCTTCACCGGTATCCGCGGCGGCCTGGCCCTGGCGCAGGGCATCGGCGTGGCGGCGAACCGACCCGTGGTCGGTGTCACGGTCGGCGAGGCCTTGGCGGATTCGCTGCCCCAGCTTGGCGGGCGAACGCTGTGGTGCACGATCACCAGCCGCCGAGGCCGGATTTTCCTGGAAACCGGCGGCACGGTGCGTTCGCTCGCGGTGACCGAGCTGCCGGATCCGCCGGGCCCGGTTGCGATTGCGGGTGACGCTGCTCCCGATATCGCGAGTCGGCTGGCCGCCAGAGGCGCCAACGTCATGCTGACGGATGCGCGCCTTCCCGTTGGCCGCCACATCGCGCACGTCGCGGAACGGCGCTTCCTCGGCGCCATCCGCGCACTGCCGGCCGAACCGCTCTATGTCGATCCCCCGGAAGCCAAACCGGCACGCAGGCCGCAACAGGCCCCGCCAGCCGCGGCGGCGGCCGATCGGCCGTCACGGCCACCTGGCTCAGCGGTGTAACGCGGCGTGCTGCTGTATCGCGCCACATCAGCCGACAGTGAAGCCATGGCGGCGATCCACGCCTCGGCCTTCGCCGCGCAGGACACCTGGAGCCGCGACGTTTTCAGCCTGCAGCTCGCGCTGCCGAACGTGTTCGGCCTGTTGTGCCCGTCCGGCGGGATGATACTGTCCCGGGTGGCAGCCGACGAGGCTGAGATCCTCACCCTGGCGGTGGCGCCAGGCGCGCGACGGGGCGGCCTCGGCACCGCGCTGCTGCGGGCGGCCAGCGCAGAGGCCGCCGCGATGGGCGCCACCGCCATGTTTCTTTAGGTATCGGTCGCAAACACGGCGGCTCGCGAACTCTACGCGCGGGCGGGATTCGTGGCGGCCGGGCGCCGCCCGAATTATTATTCGGATAATTCCGATGCCTTGGTGTTGCGGCTTGGTCTGGAGGACGGATAGTCCCCAGTCGCCCGTTCGACTGGCGCCGCTTCAAGAGCAAACAGCCCGCGACTAATACCGGCCCGCGGTGACCCCGAGAGGTGTGCGCGCACGGTCGGCGTGACGGCTGCGCGCGAAATCAATGAGATTCCAGCCGGCCAATTGCCGCCGAAGAACCAATCAGGCCCCGGAAGACCATTGTTTCGCAGTGTGGTTCATCGCTGTGAAGTCTCTGCCTGGGACTGGCTATCCACGACTTGCGGTATTTCAAAGCACAAGTTGTCGGTTACGTTGACCTTGGCGCCCTGCGGTCAAGATCTGACAAAAGCGTCGGATTTGCCGCCCCGTCTGCTGGCCGGCAGGCCGGTTCGCCCGAAGCTGTCGGTGACGGGCCCGGGATCGGAGACGCGATGCGTGCCAATTTTCTATAGAGGTTTCTCATTAAATCAACGCGATACCAACTCGGCCCCGGTATTTGCACCAGCCACCCGTTGGCCAGCCAGTCCACCTCAGATCGGGCGATTCGCGGCGGCCCGGACCGGTGCAGACAGTGTCTGTCAAACTGACCACGAGAAAAACCTCAAGCAAAAGCAATGGCCTTGCCAGGGAATCCCGGTAGCGCGCCGGCGCGGCACTGATGTCCTGCGACGTGTTCCCGTCACGGGCCGCGGCGGATCAGCAGGCGGCTCAGTCCAGCGGCATCGGTTTCCAGCGAAAGCACTTCATGCCCTTGCTCTGTTGCTGTACGCGGAACGTTGCGCAGAGGTTCCTCTCCCTTGAGAGTCACTAGAAGTACCTCTCCGGGTGCCATTCGATCCAAGGCCAAGCGTGTTCTGACAAAAGTCATAGGACAGACCTCGCGCGTAATGTCTAACTCTCGGGTTACATCTTGCATAGCCGACACGATTCCAACGTTATTCAATTATCCAGTCGCTGTTGCAGAACGGTGGTTCGACTTCATATATAGACTCAGCATAATGACTGGAAAGGTCCCGAAATGGCTGAAAGTCCGGCTGACCCTGCTCTCCTCGCACTTACTGCCCGGATTGTCTCGGCGCACGCCGCCAACAACGAGTTGGAAAAAGACGCACTGCCGACCGTCATCCGCGTTGTCTATGATACCCTGTCGCATATTGGCGAGACGCCCGCCGCGCCGGTGGAAAAGGCACAGCCGGCGGTGCCGATCCGCAAGTCGGTCTTTCCAGACTACATCATCTGCCTGGAGGATGGGAAACGGCTGAAGATGCTGAAGCGCCATCTGACCACCTCGTACAACCTGACCCCAGAGCAGTATCGGGAGAAATGGGGCCTCGAGCCCAGCTATCCGATGGTCGCCCCGAAATATGCCGAACGGCGTTCGGCATTGGCCAAGCAGATCGGTCTCGGTACCCACCGCACATCGGGGCGCTGATCGCTTCCGCCGTATGCCCTCGCCGCACGGTCCTGGCGAGAGCATTCAAGAGCGCCCCCCGGCGGGGTCGGCCCCGGAACCGGTCCGCGGGCAAGTGAGGCGGCGCACGGTTAACAAGCGCGGGCTTCCCTGAGCCTGCCCTGGCATTGTATTCGGTGGGTTCGGCCGTCCCTCGCCGAGGGACACACCGCCGAATTGGCCACAAGGAACCGTATGGAATCGCGGATCGAGCGTTTGTGCATCGAACGGGGCCTGAAGATGACCGGGCAACGCAGAGTTGTCGCGCGCGTCCTGTCCGATGCGGGCGACCATCCGGACGTTGAGGAGCTCTATCGACGAGCGTCCGCCCTGGATCAGCATATTTCGATTGCGACGGTGTACCACACGGTACGGCTGTTCGAGGAACAAGGCATCCTGGAGCGCCGCGACTTCGGCGGTGGCCGAGCGCGCTATGAGCCGACGGAAGACGGGCCGCATTACCATCTGATAGACGTGGAAACCGGCAAAGTCATCGAGTTTCAGGATCCGGAACATGAACGCCTGATGCACGCGATTGCCGCCCGCCTGGGATTCAGCGTGGTGTCCTTGCGTCTGGAATTGTTCGGGCGCCGCCGCGGCTCGAAAGTGGCGCCCGCCGCCGGCATCGCCGATGCCAAGGCCGACACCGCGGAGTATCCGGAACGGGAGATCGGACAGTCGCGCGCGGACCGCATCGAGGTCCGTGGGGTCGCCGGCCTCGACCATCAGCACGTGGTCGATCGCGGCATCGTCGAGGCCGGTCACGCGCCGACGATCCATCGCTGCGCGGATGTCCGGCCGGGCCTGCAGC
>DASWON010000201.1:0-1593 GCA_036398735.1 Rhodopila sp. | reverse complement strand
GGCGGCGGCTACTACGGCTACGACGCGCCGGAAGGCTGGCCTAGCCGCCCGTACTACGACGGAAAGTCAGACTGAAATAACCCGGCGTGACACGGTTGCGGCGTTCGGTTCCAGCGACCGGATAGGCGGAGCGCGGGCCGTCGTACTTGTCGCGCGTCTCGGCGAAATCGCGGCCGAACAGGTCCGTGGCTTCCCCGCGCACGCGCCAGTGTTGGCCGAAGCGGCGTTCGACGAAAATCGTCCAGCCGGCGTCTTCCGATTTGCGGGAGGTCTCGTCGAAGCGGTACTTGGCCTTGCGTTCGGCGATGTGCTCCAGGGCAATGCCCCAGTTCAGGCGCAACGCGGGCAGGTCCTGGGTCAATTCTATCGAGCCCTCGACGGGCTTTTCCTCCGTGATCGGCCGCTGCGCGCCGGTCACCGGGTCGGTGACCCGGCTCTCGCGCCAGAGCATCGAAGAGCGCAATTGCGCACCGGCGAAGCCGAAACGGTCCAGCGGCGCGGACAGTTCCAGCGCCAGCGTATCCCGGCGACCCTTGCCGATGTTGCCGGGCGCATCGAACACATCGTCCGTGGCCGTCACCAGCACGCGGTCGACCACGTCGGCGATTTCATCGTGCGTCCACGTCAGGGTCAGTGCCGCATCGGTCCAGAAATGCCGTTCCCACGCGGCGGCCAGGCGCCAGGTCTTGTCGGGTTCGAGTTCGGAATTGCCGGCCGTCACCACGCCGGTATCCAGCGAGGCGGAAGCGACGAAATCGGCGAAGTCCAGCTGGCCCACTTCGCGCGACAGCGACAGGCGCAGCTGGTTGCGCTCATCGGCATCCCAGCGCACCGCGATCCTGGGTTTGGAATAGGTGAAGCTGCGTTGCAACGGGCTGTCCCCGGTCTGCGAGATGGCCGAGTGCTCCACGCGCAAGCCGGCTTCGAGCACCCAGGCCTCGGCCGGTTTCCAGGTGGCGCCGAGCGCGGCTTCGACGCGCTTCTCCTCGATACGCACGTCCGAGCCGGGCAGGTCGATCGGCTCGCCGTTCTCGACCAGGGCCGCGTCGCTCTCAAGGAAATTGAACACGCCTTCCAGCGAGGCGGCAAAGGACAGGCGCGGCGACCATTCGTGGGTCAGGTCGATGCGGCCGATGCTTTCGCCGGTGTCGGTCTTCTCGTCGAAAGTCTCGTCTTCGCCGCCCTCGCGGGAACGCTCCAGGCTGTCCAGCCAGCCGAGCTGCTGGGAAGCCATCATCTCCAGTGTCGAATGCTGGCCGAGCGGGCGCAGGTAGCGGGCGACGATCTCGGCTTCCGTGGAATCCTCGTTTTCCTTGATCGATTCGTCGTCGGCACCGGGTGTGATCGCTTCGATGCCGGTATCGGTGCGCACGCGCTCGTTCCTGGCGGACGCCGTCAACGTCAAGTGCCCGCCTGCCAGCGATTGCCGCCAACTCGCGGTGGCTTCGCCGTTGTTCTGCGTGGTGCGCGTGTCCAGGCGGCTCGATTCCAGCGGCGTGCCATCGGGCGCGAAAGTGCGGATCGTGCCGTGCCCGCTATCGTCGTCCAGGGAGGGTTCGATTTTCAGCGCCAGGTCCAGCGCCCGCTCCTCCC
>DASWON010000200.1:0-4615 GCA_036398735.1 Rhodopila sp. | reverse complement strand
GATGGTCGATCAGCTCAACGCCTTCGCCTCGGAAGTCACCCGCGTCGCGCGCGAAGTCGGCACCGAGGGCAAGCTGGGCGGCCAGGCGCAGGTGCCCGGCGTCGCGGGAACCTGGAAAGATCTCACCGACAACGTCAACTCCATGGCCGGCAACCTGACCGCGCAGGTCCGCAACATCGCCGAAGTCACCACCGCCGTCGCCCGCGGCGACCTGGGCCGCAAGATCACCGTCGACGTGAAGGGCGAAATCCTCGAACTGAAAAACACCATCAACACGATGGTCGATCAGCTCAACGCCTTCGCCTCGGAAGTCACCCGCGTCGCGCGCGAAGTCGGCACCGAGGGCAAGCTGGGCGGCCAGGCCGTGGTGCCGGGCGTCGGCGGCACCTGGAAGGACCTCACCGACAACGTCAACTTCATGGCGTCCAATCTGACCGGGCAGGTGCGCAACATCGCCGAGGTCGCCACCGCCATCGCCAACGGCGATCTGTCGAAGAAGATTACCGTCGACGTGCGCGGCGAAATCCTGCTGCTCAAGGAAACGCTGAACACGATGGTCGAGCAGCTTCGTTCGTTCGCCGCCGAGGTGACCCGCGTCGCGCGCGAGGTCGGCACCGAAGGCCGGCTGGGTGGCCAGGCGGTGGTGCCGGGCGTGGGTGGCACCTGGAAGGATCTGACCGACAACGTCAATCTGCTGGCGGCTAACCTGACCACGCAGGTGCGCAATATCGCCGAAGTCACGACAGCCGTGGCCCGCGGCGATCTGTCGCGGAAAATCACCGTCGACGTGAAGGGCGAGATCCTCGAGCTGAAGAACACCATCAACACCATGGTCGATCAGCTCAACGCCTTCGCCTCGGAGGTCACACGCGTGGCCCGCGAGGTCGGCACCGAGGGCAAACTGGGCGGCCAGGCGCAGGTCCCGGGCGTGGCCGGCACCTGGAAGGATCTTACCGACACCGTGAACGTCATGGCCGCCAACCTGACCGAACAGGTGCGCGGCATCGTCAAGGTGGTGACCGCGGTGGCGGACGGCGACCTGAAGCAGAACCTGACGATGACCTCCAAGGGCGAGGTCGCAGCACTCGCCGAAACCATCAACAACATGACCAATACGCTGAAGACCTTCGCCGACCAGGTGACCACCGTGGCGCGTGAAGTCGGCGTCGAAGGCCGGCTCGGCGGTCAGGCGAACGTGCCGGGGGCGGCCGGAACCTGGAAGGATCTGACCGGCAACGTGAACCTGCTGGCCGCCAACCTGACTACCCAGGTGCGCGCCATCGCCGAGGTCGCCACCGCCGTGACCAAGGGCGACCTGACCCGCTCGATCCAGGTCGAGGCGCGCGGCGAGGTGGCGGAACTCAAAGACAACCTCAACACGATGATCGACAATCTGCGGCTGACGACAGACCGCAACACCGAACAGGACTGGCTCAAGACAAACCTGGCGCGGTTCACCAACATGCTGCAGGGCCAGCGGGATCTGGCGACCGTCGGGCGCATGCTGCTGGCGGAACTGGCCCCGCTGGTCGAGGCGCAGAACGGCGTCATCTATCTTGTCGACACCGACGCGCCGGTCGACGCTCCCGCCAGACTGAAGCTGCTGGGGGCGTATGCGGACGGCGGCACCGAGGGGCATCCGGAACGGCTGGCCTTCGGTGAAAGCCTGATCGGCCAGTGCGCTGCGGATGGGCGCCGCATGCTGATCCAGCACGTGCCGCCGAACGTCGTCCCCATCCGCTCCGGTCTGTTCAAAGCGGCGCCGACCAGCGTCTTCGTGCTGCCCGTGCTGTTCGAGGGCCAGGTGAAGGCGGTGATCGAGCTCGCCTCACTCGGTGCCTTCACGGATCTGCAGAAGGCCTTCCTGGAACAGCTGACGGGGGGCATCGGTATCGTTCTGAACAGCATCGAAGCAACGATGCAGACCGAGGGCCTGCTGAAGCAGTCGCAGCAGCTGGCGATCGAGTTGCAGACCCAGCAGCGCGAACTGCAGCAGACCAACGAGCAGCTCGAACAGAAGGCGCAACAGCTCGCCGAACGAAACGTCGAGGTGGAGCGCAAGAATCAGGAAATCGAGCAGGCCCGCCGAGCCGTGGAGGAGAAAGCGACGGAGCTGGCGCTGACGTCGAAGTACAAGTCCGAGTTCCTGGCGAACATGTCGCATGAACTGCGCACCCCACTGAACTCGATCCTGATCCTCGGCCAGCAGCTCAGCGACAACTACGACGGCAATCTGACGCCGCGGCAGGTTGAGTTCGCCCGCACCATCCACGGCGCCGGCACCGACCTGCTCAATCTCATCAGCGACATTCTGGATCTCTCCAAGATCGAATCCGGCACGGTCTCGGTGGATATCGAGGAAATTCCGGTCTCCGCCCTGCAGCAGACGGTCACCCGGCCGTTCCGGCATGAGGCCGAGACCCGGAGCCTGGCGTTCGAAGTGAATGTGGACCCCCAGCTCCGCAGCATCACGACCGATCCCAAGCGGGTGCAGCAGATCCTGAAGAACCTGCTGTCCAACGCGTTCAAGTTCACCGCGCAAGGCAGTGTGCGGTTGCGCATCGCCGTGGTGCAGGACGGCTGGGCCGGCGACAATCGCTTGCTGCGGCAGGCCCCGGGGGTCGTGGCGTTCGAAGTGACGGACACCGGGATCGGCATCCCGGCCGAGAAGCAGCGCATCATCTTCGAGGCCTTTCAGCAGGCCGACGCCAGCACCAGCCGCAAATACGGCGGCACCGGCCTCGGTCTGGCAATCTCACGCGAGCTCGCGCATCTGCTGGGCGGCGAGATCCATCTTCGCAGCACACCCGGCATGGGCAGCACGTTCACGCTGTACCTGCCGCTGTCCTATGTCGGCCCGCAGGTGCCGCTGCGCGTCCAGTCCGGTGACCAGCCGAAGGCGATCGAGGCACCGGAACAGTTGCGCTCCTATCAGCCGGAGCAGCAGCTGGAGCGGGTGCCGGACGATCGGCAGACAATCGGCCCGGACGATCAGGTGCTGCTGATCGTGGAAGACGATTCGCATTACGCCCGCATCATGGTCGATCTGGCGCATGATCACGGGCTGAAAGTGCTGGTGGCCGCGCGCGGGGCCGAGGCCCTGGCACTGGCCAGGCAGTACCGGCCAATGGCCGTCTCGCTGGACGTGTTCCTTCCCGACATGCTGGGCTGGACCGTCCTGAGCCAGTTGAAGCAGGACCCGGCGACACGCCACATTCCGGTGCAGATCGTGACTCTGGACGAGGATCGTCAGCACGGGCTGGCGCGCGGTGCCTTCTCGTTCATCACCAAGCCGACCACCACGGCGGGCCTGCAGGAGGCACTGGACCGGATCACCGACTTTGCCCGCCCGCGCCGCAAGCAGCTTCTGCTGGTTGAGGACAATGCCGGCGAGCGGCTGAGCATCACCGAACTGCTGCGGGACAACGACGTGGACATCATCGCCGCGGCGACCGGGGAGGAGGCCATTGCCCATATGACCTACTCGCCACCCGATTGCATCGTACTCGACCTGCGACTGCCCGATATGTCCGGGTTCGACGTCCTGGAGCGGATCAAGGCAGACCGTTCCTTGTGTGACATTCCGGTCGTCGTTTTCACCGGGCGGGAGCTGTCGCCCGAAGAGGACGCGCAGCTTCACACCATGGCGCGCAGCGTTGTCGTCAAGGGCGTGGAATCACCGGAACGCCTTCTGGACGAAACGGCGCTGTTCCTGCACCGCGTGTTTGCTGACATGCCGTCGGACAAACAGCGTATGCTGGAACGGCTCCACAGCTCCGACGAAAACCTCGTGGCGCAGAAAGTCTTGCTTGTCGACGACGACGCGCGCAACATATTCGCGCTGTCGAGCGTGCTGGAGCGGCGTGGGATGCAAGTACTCACCGCCACGACCGGCCGCGAAGCCATCGCTCTGCTGGAGGAAACACCGGGCGTCGCGATCGTTCTTATGGACATCATGATGCCCGAGATGGACGGCTATGAAACAATGCAGGTAATCCGGGGTAATTCCCATTTTCGGCGCCTGCCGATCATCGCGCTGACCGCCAAGGCGATGAAGGGCGATCGCGAGAAATGCCTGGCCGCGGGCGCCTCGGACTACCTCGCCAAGCCGGTGAACACAGAGCAGCTGCTTTCGGCGCTGCGCAGCTGGCTGCATCGCTGAGCGCCAATGAACAAGGTCAACATCCTGCTCGTCGACGACCAACCCGCCAAGCTGCTCAGCTATGAGGTCATCCTCGAGGAGCTCGGCGAGAACCTGATCAAGGTCGGCTCCGCGCGTGAAGCGCTGGAACAGCTGCTGCGGAACGAGATCGCCGTCGTCCTGACCGATGTTTCCATGCCTGAGCTGGATGGATTCGAACTGGCGGCGATGATCCGCGAACATCCGCGGTTCCAACGGACGGCAATCATCTTTGTTTCTGCGATCCACCTGACCGATCCGGACCGGTTGCGCGGCTACGCCGCCGGCGCGGTCGATTACCTGCCCGTGCCGCTGGTCCCGGAACTGATGCGGGCCAAGGTCAAGGTGTTCGCGGAACTCTACCGCAAGACCCGGGAGCTTGAGCAGCTCAACGCGGAGCTGGAGCGGCGGGTGGCGGAGCGAACCGCCGAGATT
>DASWON010000199.1:0-8993 GCA_036398735.1 Rhodopila sp. | reverse complement strand
CCGGAGCTGACGGCCGCAAGGGTGGTGATTTCCGGCGGTCGCGGGATGCAGAACGGCGAAAACTTCAAGCTTATCGACCCGATTGCTGATAAACTCGGGGCCGCTGTTGGCGCGTCGCGGGCGGCCGTGGATGCCGGCTTCGTGCCCAATGAGTTCCAGGTCGGTCAGACCGGGAAGATCGTCGCGCCTGAACTGTATGTCGCTGTCGGGATCTCGGGGGCCATCCAGCACCTCGCCGGCATGAAGGACAGCAAGGTCATCGTGGCGATCAATAAGGACGAGGAAGCGCCCATCTTCCAGGTCGCCGATTACGGCCTGGTGGCTGATCTGTTCACCGCGCTGCCGGAGCTGGCGGCGGAACTGGAGCGCTCCTGAATGAACGTCGACGTCAAGTCTGCCCCGGGTTTGGCCTCCATGGTGACCGAACCGCCGGAAATCAACACGGTCGGGGTCATCGGTGCGGGGCAGATGGGCAACGGTATCGCCCATGTCTGCGCCCTGGCAGGCTTGCCCGTCACGATCGTCGATATCAAGCAGGAAGCACTGACCAAGGCCATGGACATCATGGCCCGCAACATGGAGCGTCAGGTCAAGCGCTCCATCATCTCCTCCGACCAGCGTGACGAGGCGCTGGCCCGGGTCCACAGCTCGACCGACTATGCGGCGTTCAAGGACGCGGACCTGGTGATCGAGGCCGCGACCGAGAAAGAAGACATCAAGCGGCTGATCTTCAAAGCGCTGATCCCCAACCTGAAGCCGTCCTGCCTGATCGCCTCGAACACCTCGTCGATCTCGATCACCCGCTTGGGCGCCGCGACTGACCGCCCCGAAAAGTTCATCGGCATGCACTTCATGAACCCGGTGCCGGTCATGAAGCTGGTCGAGATCATCCGCGGCATTGCGACCGATGAGCCGACCTTCCAGGCGGTCAAGGCGCTGGCCCACAAACTGGGCAAGGTCAGTGCCGTTGCGGAAGATTTTCCGGCATTCATCGTCAACCGCATCCTGGTGCCGATGATCAACGAGGCCGTGTTCGCGCTGTACGAAGGCGTCGGATCGGTGTCGGCGATCGACGACGCGATGAAGCTCGGCGCCAATCATCCGATGGGCCCGCTGGAGCTGGCGGACTTCATCGGACTGGACACATGCCTGTCGATCATGCAGGTGCTGTATGAGGGCCTGTCGGACAGCAAATACCGCCCCTGCCCGTTGCTGGTGAAGTATGTCGAGGCCGGCTGGTACGGCCGCAAGACCGGCCGCGGCTTCTACGACTACACGCAGACCCCGCCCCGCCCGACCCGATAGTTCCGCCCTTGCACGGCCGTCTCTGTCGGTAACGACGCCCGCCTCGGTGGGCCGGCAACGGCGCTGATTTTCCACCGCATCGCGTTGCCGCGGCCTCTACACGCCCGACCGATCGGGCTCTGCCGTATCATGATGGCCAGGACGGAAAGAATCCCGGCCGCGGCGGACCGATCCACAGCGCCCGCCGCGACTGCAAAGGCCGCCGGGCAACGAACCCCGTGACATCACCGGACGAACAAGCCCGTGGGTGCGCGGGCAATAAGGAGGCCGCTGCACTGGCCGGGCTGTATCCCATTGATTGCGCGCGCAGCCGCCGCCCCAACCTTGCGGCGCATATCGTTCGGCATCGCCGCGGACCGATATGAGGCTTTGAAATGCCGCAGTCGTGGGTGGCCGTCCGTCCGCACGCGACCCGCGGGACGAGCGGCGCGATTGGCGCCACCGCAAGAGCTCCCCGACTCCACCAGCCGAGAGGTTCATCCGTGGTGGCCACGTGCGGCGGCGGGATCATGGGCATGGCGCCACGCGGTTGCCACACCGATCCTGCCGTACGCTGAACGGCCTTCCTGGCTATCAACATAAACACAAACCCGCGTGACGCTGAGCTGGGCTCGGCGCCACGCGGGCGGTCGTCGGTTACGCTGGCAATCTCGCGGCCAGCAAGGCCGTCACACCGAGAAGATGTGACCCGCCAGGCTGCTCGCGTCGCTGAGGTTGAGGAACGTGACCTTGGTGTTGTCCGACAGGGTGATCGTCGTGCCGCCGCTGTCCGATACGGCGGTGTTCAAAGCGTCGGCCGCGGCGTTCGCGCCGTAGCCCACCAGGGAGACGGCATCGTTGGACGCGAAGTCCGCGATTACGTCGGTTCCGCCGGCCCCGCTGGTCATGCTGGCGATGAAGATGAACGCATCGGATCCGCTTCCTCCGGTCATCATGGCAGACCCGTTGCCCGCGATCAGCGTGTTGTCGGTGGACGACCCGGCGGCATTCAACGTTTCGTTGCCGCTGCCCGCCGCATAAAGCAGGCTGCCGCTGGAACCGGTGTAGTCGATGGCACCGCCGGCACCGCCGAACACCGTGGTCCCGCCGGCGCCACCAGCCACCGAACTGTTGCTGCCGAGAGCGCTGTAGACCAGCCCGCCGCTGCCACCGCTGACCGAGGTGGGGCCACCTCCTGCCACCACTGTCGCGGTGCCCGAGCCCACGAAGTTCAGCGAGGCCGTGCTGCCCAGGACCAGCAGCCCGTTGCTGCCGTCCCCGGCCGTCACGGTCGCTGCGCTGTTGCCCGCGGCGATCGTGTCGTTGGTGCCCTGGTCCACCACGCTCAGCGATCCCGCCGGGCTGGTGAAACCGCCAAACACCAGCGCATTGCTGCCGGAGGTGGTGACCTGGGCATCACTCATGCCGGTGGACACGGTATCGCCGGTGCCGCTCAGGTCCACTGTGAGGCCAGCCGGCGAGGCGCCGAAGCCGCCGAAGACCAGGGCATTATCACCCGAGGCGGTGATGTTTGTCTGGCTGGATCCAGCGGTGATCGTGTCGCTGGCGCCGCTGGCGACGACGTTCAGTGCACCCACGACGCTGCCGAAGCCACCGAAGATGAACGCCTGGCCACCCTGGACCGTTGCGTTCACCGTGCTGGCGCCAGCCGCAATGGTGTCGTTGGCACCGGTCGCGACCACCGTCATGGTGCCGGTAACCGAGGCGCCGCCGAACAGCAGGAGACCCGAGCCGCTGGACGAGACCACCGCCGTGCCGAATGCCTCGACCGTCTGCTGATCGCCGGTCGAGAAGATCGTGTTGGTGCCCTGCGCCGCGATCACCACGTCGCCGAGGCCGCTGGCAACGAGCTGATTCTGGCCCGTCCCGCTGACGATCGTATCATTCCCGGCTGCCGCGATGATGGTGTCGTTGCCGTTGTTGCCGATGAGCCAGGCATTCCCGACCGAGGGATCAGCCAGCGTCGCATCGGCGGTGCCGCCCAGGAAGGCTGCCTGATATCCGACGGGCAGGGTGTAGGTCGCACCGGAGGACGGATTGGTGACAACCGCTTCATTGGTCATCCCCGGAGTCGCGGCGGCAAAGCTGCTGCCGTCGGGGCTGGCCGAGATGACCACCTGGCCGGCCGGCACCGCGTCAAGCCCCTGCGGCGGCTGCACCGAGGTGACCGTGATGCTGCCGTTGCTGGCAGCACCGTCCGGACCGGTTACCGCCACGGCAAAGCCGGTGGTGGTGACGAACCCGGCCGAGTCGGCCGCCGGCGTGAACACCAGGCCCTGCAACGCGGTGGTGAGGTCGGACGCCTTGCCGGTAATCGTGTAGACCCCGGTCGCGGGGTCGAAGGTCCCGGCGCCCAGGTTCGACAGCGTGCCAGCGGCCGCACCGGCAAGCGTGACGGTCAGAGTATCAACGTTCTGGCCGTTCGTGTCGCTGATGGTCAGGCCCGTGAACGGGCTGGTCGCGGTTTCGTCAAGCACCGCGATGCTCGCCGCGGTCTGGGTAATCGCCAGCTCGCCACTCGCCGCGGTCGTCACGACCGTCGTTGTCGTATCGCTCGCGGACCCGCCCGCCGAGTCGAGAACACTGATGGTGAAGTCCGTGGTAACCGTGCCACCGGACGCCACCTGATGCGCCGTCGGCGTGAAGACCAGCCCGTCCAGCGCCGCGGTCACCTGCGCCGCTGTGCCCGTCGTGGTGTAGACCCCGGTGGCCGCGTCGTAGCTGCCGCCGCCCAGGTTGCTCAGAGTGCCGTTCCCCGGGGCCGACAGCGTTACGGTGACCGTCTCGGTCTGGCCGACATTCGGGTCCGCGATGGTGACGCCGGAGAAAGGCGTGGTCGTCGACGCATCGGTAACCGCATGTCCGGCGGTGGTGCCCGAAATCGTCGGATCGACATTGCCGGTTGCGACCGTGACGGTGGACCCGCTCACCGCGAAGTAGTCGCCCGCATAGGTGCCCGTCAGTGCCAGCGAGGCGACGGTATCGGTGCCGTTCATCACGACCAGCGTGCCGTTGTTCAGGGTAGCGCCGGTTGCGGTCACGCCATCGAGCATGATGTGGTCGCCGACATTCGCCTGGATCGTTCCAGCGAATGCCGACGGTGCGGTGATCTCCAGCGTGTCGGAGCCGTTCATCATGATCGTCTGGCCGGCGGCAACCGCGTTGACGATCAGCGTGGCGCCGGTGGCGCTGAGCGAGCCGCCGTTCTGCAGGTCATGGTCGAACAGAACCTGACCAGTTCCGCTCAGGGTGCCGGTCAGGTCCATCGTCCCGCCGACCGCCATCAGCGTGCCGTTGTTGGCGACATTGCCCACGATGGTTCCGAAGCCCTGGACGATGCCGTCATTGATGTTGATGCCGCCGGTGGTGACCTTGCCGGCCTGCAGATTGAGCATTCCGGCGCCGTCGCTGACACCGACATGGGTGATCGTCAGGGTGTTGGTGGTCGTGTAGTCGCGGCCGCCGAGCACGTCGACCGTGCCGCCGCCGTCGATCTCGGTCAGCGTGCTTTCGACCCCCACGTAGGTGGTACCGTTCCACTCGTTGATCGATGAGTCCGGGTCGTTGAAGGTCAGTTCCGTCCAGCCCGACGTATTCAGCTGCGGCCCCTCGATCGTGCCGATATTCACGACCAGGCCCTGCAGCTTGCCGCCGAGGTTGACCGCGGCACCGGCGCCGACCGACTGGAAGATGCCGTCAAACAGCGTATTGCCGCTCATTTCGGCGATCGACTTGGTATCGATCGTGACGACCCCGCCGTTGGCCTGCAGGGCGTTGGTGATGTAGACGCCGTTGGTGCCGGTCAGCAGGACGTCGCCCTGGCCGAAGATGAACCCGTTGATCGTTCCGGGATTAACCATCGTGCCGTTGTTCATGACGATGAACGTCTGCAACGAGCCGTCCAGCAGACCGTTGGTCGCGGTATCCGAGCCGGCGGCGAACGTGAGGGTGCCGTCGATATCGAGCTCGGCCGCGTTGTAGGGGCTGGAGTTGGCACCGTCGAAATTGTTGACGCCATTCATCGTCAGGGTGTGGACGGTCTGCGTCTCACCTGACGCGATGGTCACCGTGTAGGAGGCTCCCGTCGGCGCGAGGGCGTCGATTGTCACATCGGCCGCCGCATCGTTCGGTACCGTTGCCGGGGTCCAGTCCGCGACCGTGTTCCAGTCGCCGCTTTTGCCCGACGTCCAGCTGTAGCTTGCCATCTGCATACCTTCTTATGGGAATAGAAACAGTTGCGAATACGGACCGTAACGGTGCGGCGCAGCAACAGCCTCGCCGTCCCGGCGCTCGTTTGTACCTATGCCTCGTTTCAGAAGCCCAATTGTGAACTCACGAAACGTCTACCTGCCGGACGGCAGGCGGTTTCCGTGCTGCGAACAATGACGAAGGTGATGCGAATAGAGAAATCACGTCGCTTTGAGATCGATCCGGGAACGCGACTGTGATATATCCTCACGGAACAGAGAGATGACGGATCTGTCCCTAAGGTGCTGAGCGCGCCGCTCCCGACACGCGATACCGGGAGGGATCCGGGGCCGCAACTCCGGATCGATCCATCGTGACCTTTAATACTATGGTAGTTCTCAGATAGTACTAGGCGGCCGGGCGACCACCAACGATGTCTTCTATGTCCGACGCCGAATATCCTGCTTCGACGAGAACTTCCTGCGTGTGCTCACCCAGCGTCGGCCACGGCCGATGAACGTTTGGCGGCGACTTGGAAAACCGTGCGGGGATTGCCGGAACCACGACCTCCCCCTCCACCGGATGGGCGTAATGCCCGAAATAGCCGGTCTCAGACAGGTACGGGTCAGCGAACAGATCATCGAGACTATTGGCCTTGCCGCACGGAATATCCGCCGGCTGCAACTCCGCAAGCCACTCTTCCGTGGTACGCCGCCGCATGCCGTCGGTCAGGGTGGCATAGACCGCGTCGATGTTCCTGCTGCGCGCCGCGACCGAGTTGAACCGGGGATCCTCGATCAGTTCAGGTACACCCATTGCTTCAAACAGCTTGCCCCATTGTGCGTCGCTATGAGCAATCACGCTTATGTAACCATCCTTCGTCGCATACGGGCGGCGATGCGGCGTCAGCATGCGCGGATACCCCAGGCCCTTCTCGGGCTCCCCCAGCGTGCCGTGCCACAGATGCTCAACCAGCATGAATGACAGGATCGTCTCCATCATCGGCAGGTGGATCTCCTGTCCCTGCCCGGTCCGCTCGCGGTGGAACAGCGCCATTCCGATCATTGAGGCCAGCTGAGCCCCGGTCAGCTTGTCGACCATGACCGTGGGGAAGTAGCGCGGCGCCCCATCCGGTCCGGCATTCAGCGAGGCGACGCCCGACACACCCTGGATCAGGTCGTCATACGCCGGGAACTCCTGCAGCGAGCTGCCCTTCCGGAACCCACTGGCACAGGCATAGATCAGACGCGGGTTGCGTGCGGACAGCGTCTCATAGTCCAGGCCCAGGCGCTGCGCGGCACCGATCCGCATGTTGTGAACGAAGACGTCGGCGGTCTCGACCAACCGCAGCAGCGCCTCGCGCGCCGCCGGCTTCTTGAGGTCCAGTGCCAGGCTGCGCTTGTTGCGGTTGAGGTTGGCAAAATAGGCACCCATCCCCGGGGTGCGGGACGGGCCGATCAGACGCGTCGAGTCGCCCTGGGTCGTCTCGACCTTGATCACGTCGGCTCCCATGTCGCCCAGCGTCTGGGAACAGAAGGGCCCAAGAACGACCGTGGTGATGTCGATGACCCGGATGCCGGCAAGGGGACCCGTCGGCCTGGCTCGCATCGGCGCCGTCCCGCCTGATTGCGCCCCCTGGGATCGAGTCGGGGTGGGGTGTGTCGCGGTCGGTGGTGTGCCGGCTGGCTGTTTCACGGTCGCTTCCTCATCATTGAGCAGCGCGAAGCATCACCGCCGTCCATCGGATTGGCAATGTTCGCGCGGTATCATGCGCGCCCGGTCCGGGGTAGGTTCGCCTTATGAACGCGCCTTCGCCTGCCTCCGATTCCCGCACGCCCGCACCTGCCCCTGTTGCCGTGGCCGCCCTGTCCGACACCGCGCTGGGGCCACCCCCGGGGAACAAGCGCCAGGTCAGCACGCACACCGTATTGCTGATCGTTGCCAGCGCCATGTTCATGGAACAGCTGGACGGCACGGTCCTCGCGACGGCCCTGCCGACCATGGCACGCAGCTTCAACGCCGATCCGCTGCACATGAACGTCGCGCTCACCTCCTATCTGCTGACGCTGGCGATGTTCATCCCGGCGAGCGGGCGTATTGCCGACCGTTTTGGATCCCGCTCCGTCTTCCGGGCCGCGATCGGACTGTTCACCGTGGGGTCCGTGCTGTGCGCGCAGGCGCCAACCCTGTGGGCGCTGGTGGCGGCGCGGATGCTGCAAGGCGCTGGCGGCGCGATGATGTCTCCGGTCGGGCGGCTGGTGATGCTCCGCGTGGTGTCGAAGGCTGAACTGGTGCGGTCGATGGCATGGCTCATGGTGCCGGCGACCATCGGACCCATCGTCGGACCGCCGGTCGGCGGCTTCATCGTGACCTATCTGTCCTGGCACTGGATTTTCTACATCAACGTGCCGATCGGCCTGGCCGGCATCGCGCTGGTGACGATCTTCATTGACGAAATGAAGGAACCGACGCGAACCAAGTTCGATCTGCGCGGGCTGATCCTGTCCGGCACCGCGCTGGCCTGCCTGATGTTCGGCATCGAGGTGGCCAGCCGCGGCGTCGGCTCCACCGGCATCGTCGCCGGCCTGCTCGCAGTGGGATCGGTTTCAGGCGTCCTTTACTGGTTCCACGCGAAGCGGACGCCACGTCCCATGCTGGATTTCCGGCTGCTGCGCGTCACCACGTTCCGGATGTCGCTGCTGTGCGGTTCGCTGTCCCGCATCGCGGTCGGCGCGATGCCGTTTTTGATGCCAATGATGTTCCAGCTCGGTTTTGGCCTGTCGGCGGCGCAAAGCGGGCTCATTACGTTCGTCAGCTCGATCGGCTCGCTGGGCATGCGGGCCTGCGCGCCGTGGTTCCTGAAGACCCTTGGATTCCGGGCTGTGCTGACCTGGATCGGGGCATTGGCCAACCTCCTGCTGGCGCTGAGCGCTGCGTTCCGGCCGAACTGGCCGCTGCCGCTGATCTATGGCGTGCTGATTGCGAACGGGTTTTTTCAGTCGCTGCAGTTCATGGCGTACAACACCATTGCCTACGCGGACGTCCCGCGCGAGGACATGAGCGCAGCGACCAGCTTCTACACGACGTTCCAGCAGATGTCGCTGACGCTGGGGATCGCGGTCTCGGCCGCGGCCCTTGCAGCCTCGGTCACGGTCACCCATCACGCCCAGCCGATGCTGGGGGATTTCTCCGCCGCTTTCCTCTTTGTCGCCGCGGTGTCGTTCATGGCCCCGTTGCTGGCGACGCGGCTGGACGAGAACGCCGGAGCGGAGCTGTCGGGGCGCCGCGACCGTCCGACGCCTGGCACCGCCGTGCGGTAGCACATCCTCGGTGCGAGACGTCGGCATGGAACGGCGGTGGCCGCGGCAACCGCCGAGCGGGCATTGAGGGCGTGCGAGTCTCATCAGGCGCCGTTCCCTGGTCCCGCCATCGAATGCGGAGGTCTGAATCCGCCTGGGATTGTGCGCCGCTGCGGGCACGGCACGGCACGGCACGGCACG
>DASWON010000198.1:0-2935 GCA_036398735.1 Rhodopila sp. | reverse complement strand
CATCACCGAGGCGGCGATCATGGCGCAGGCCGTGGCTGAGTCCGGTGCGGCCATGAGCGGCGCGAGTGCGATCCATATCAACATCTTCGGTCTGAACCCCGTGGTGGTCTACGGAACTGAAGAGCAGAAATCCCGAATGCTGCCGCCGCTGATCGAGGGCAAGGACAAGTCGTGCTTCGGCGTGACCGAACCCAATGCCGGCCTCAACACGACCGAAATCACCACGCGGGCGGATCTGCACGGCGACCACTACCGGATCAACGGCACGAAGATCTGGACCTCCACGGCGCAGGTCGCGAACAAGATCCTGCTGCTCGCCCGCACCACCCCGCTGGACAAGGTCAGGCGCAAGTCGCAGGGAATGACGCTGTTTTACACCGACCTCGACAAGACGCATGCCGAGGTGCGGCTGATCCATAAGATGGGACGGCACGCGGTGGATTCGAACATGGTTTTCTTCGAGGACATGCGCGTTCCGGTTGAAGACCGGATCGGCGAGGAAGGCGAGGGGTTCCGCGCCTTGCTGCATGGCCTGAACCCAGAACGTGTGCTGATCGGCGCCGAGGCGATCGGGATCGGCCGAGCCGCGCTGGCCAAGGCGACGCGGTATGCCCGTGAGCGCGTGGTGTTTGGCCGCCCGATCGGGCAGAACCAGGGCATCCAGCATCCGCTGGCGAAGAACTGGGCAGAGCTGGAAGCGGCCAACCTGCTGACGTTCAAGGCTGCATGGCTGTACGACAGCGGTCGCGAGTGTGGTGCGGAGGCGAACGCGGCAAAGTATCTCGCCGCCGAGGCCGGATATCGGGCCGCTGAGCAGGCGGTGATGACGCATGGCGGCATGGGATATGCTCAGGAATATCATGTCGAACGTCTGTTCCGCGAAAGCATGCTGCCACGGATCGCGCCGGTCAGTCGCGAGCTGATCCTGAGCTATCTCGCCGAAAGGGTGCTGGACCTGCCCAAATCGTACTAGTGGCCCCAGGACTTCGTAACGCCGTCGATCAACTCCTGACGAATCTTCGGATCGTGCGGCGACTTCAGAGCCATCACGCGGGGCAACGGGTCTCGCGTCAGCTTTCGCCGGCGCAGCTCGTGGGGCCGCTTCACCAGCTGAGGTCGGTCTATTCCCTGTCCTGGTCGCGGCAGGCACCCCTGCGCGCCAGGCCCCCTACGCGCCAGGCCCCCCTGCGCGCCAGGCTGCAAAACTTCGGCGTCCTGCTCGACCGGCTTGACCTGCACCGCCGTGGTCAAGACCTTATCGGAGAGCGCCTGGGGCATCGTCTCGTGCTGGACGGATGGATGAAGATTGGATGAACGGCCTGCAAGTGTTACGCCCGCGGCGGCGGCCCGTGACCACCTGAGCTGATCGATCACTTCCGCACAGCTACGCGGCGTCTCTTGAATCGTGGAGCAAGCCAAGCCGGACCAGGCTTTCGGCAGTCGCGACAATGGCCTCCTCCCTCGGGCGCGGCGTCCAATCGAGCAGGCGGATCGCCTTTTCGCTGGTCGCGTTCATATTGATGCCGAGCAATGGCACAGCGCCTCTCATCACCGGATCCTTAAGGGCACCGAGGCGTATCAACCAGTTTGGCAGCACCCGCGTCGGCACCTTGGCGGCAGCGGCCCCCATGCGCTGCCGCAGCACCCTCGCGACCTCGATCATCCACATGCTTTCGCCCGCGATTGCGAGGAAGCGTTCCCCCTTGGCGGCAGGATGGGTCATGGCGCGTAGATGCAGGTCCGCCACGTTCCGCACATCGACAAATCCGGAATTGATCTTCGGGCATCCAGGTTGCCCGTCCATCAGATTCTTGATCAAACGGATGGAATGGGAATAGTCGGCGCCGAGGACAGGACCGAGAACGGCGGTCGGGTTGACGGCCGACAACGCCAGCCCGCGCCCCTCCCGCGCAATGAAATCCCAGGCGGCCCGTTCTGCAAGGGTCTTCGATTTCTGGTAGGGCCATACAGAGCCTGTCAGGTCACTCCAGTCCGTCTCATTGAACGGCCTGGTCATGGACTTGTGTCCAGCGCAGATGGCGCCGAAGGCGGAGGTTAGAACCACACGGCTGACCCCGGCGTCCCGCGCCGCGCGCAGAACCCGCAGATTGCCTTCGACGGCTGGCTTGATCCAATCGTCTTCGCTGACCTGATCACCGGACGGCGTCGGCGAAGCACCATGCAGCACATAGGCGCAGTCGGCCGCCGCCTTCGCCCACCCGTCGTCGGCGGTGAGATCGGCAGCGACGAATGACAGGCGGTCGCCCGGCTCGGCGCCGCCAACCTTGAGGTGCGCACGCACTTCGGCTTCCCGCGACAAAGAACGGACTGTGGTCCGCACGCGATATCCGGCGGTCAACAGCGCCAGAATGCAATGCTGCGCGATAAACCCGGTTCCGCCGGTGACGAGTACCAGTTGGTTTTCCATGTCATGTCCCGGATGTTGCGCCGGTCAGGGCGCAATAGACGCTTTAGCGGTCGATCGCAGCCATGGCCCGGTCGGGATGGCGGTTGTGCAAGCCTTCTCCGTGGAGGCAGGGTCGGATGAAGGTAAGGCTGGATGCTCGGACTGTGAATGCTTGAAAATCCGCCGTATTTGCGCGAAAGTCCGGAAATGAGCGCCGATCCCTTCTCCGACATCCTTAAATTCACCAATGCGGAATCGCTCGTGACGGGCGGCTTCACGGCGGGAGGCGCCTGGGCCATCCGCTTTCCCGCACCGGACAAGATCAAGTTCTTTGCTGTCGCAAAGGGTGATTGTTGGGTCTGCATCGAGGGCGAGGCAGAGCCGGTTCATTTTGCAACCGGAGATGTGGGTCTGTTGTCGGCGAAGCGAACCTTCGTCCTGGCCAGCGACCCGGGCCTTCCTCCGGTCGACGCCACGAGCCTGTTTTCCGGCTCCGGCAGAACGACGGCGACATTGGGCGACGGCAGT
>DASWON010000197.1:0-4529 GCA_036398735.1 Rhodopila sp. | reverse complement strand
CGTGCTCAGCACCGACACCGCCGCCGTCGTCAGGTTCGCCATGCCGATCGCCGACAGACCCTTCACCTGGATCCCCGTCAGCGCCGCCGCCTGCGCCGTGGTCAGCGCCGCCGCCTCGGTCGAACTCAGCGCCGCAAGCTGGGCCGATCTCAGTCCGGCAAACGCCGTCGTGCCGATCGCCGTGATCCCGCTGCCCAGCCCGGCCAGCGCCGCACTGCTCAGCGCCGCAAGCTGCGACGAGCCCAGCGAAGTCAGCTGTCCGGTGGTCAGAACCGCTGCCTCCGCCGCCGTCAGGCCGGCCAGCGCCGCACTGCTCAGCGCGCTGATGTTGGCCGAGGCCAATGCCGTGATGTTGCCGGTGCCCAGCGCCGCTATTTGTGCTGAGGTGAGCGCCGCCAATTGCGCCGTAGTCAGTAAGCTAACGTTTGCGGTAGTGAGGCCGGCAATCGTTGCGGTCGGTAGCGCTGCGATCTCTGCGGGCGTCAGGCTGGTGACGGAGGCCATGGAATTCAGTCCTACCAATTGTATGCGCAACCCGGCGCTTATTGTCACCAACCTCTGCCGGCTTTTGCCGCCACGCTCTGGATACTCGAAGTTCGCTAAAGAAAGGTTAACCGCACCGGGTCGTAGTTCATGTTTTTGTCACGCCGGAGCAGCCCATGTTCACGGAACGATCTCGCCTCAAGATCGACCATGCCTAGGCCACGATCGTTCGTACATAGTGATGACCGTGGCCATTCGAACTCATTCATCATTACATCGGCATTTTACCTGCAGCGCGACCAGAAATACTATCGAATGCAGTCGGGCGTCTTAAATCAGGTCCAACATTACGCGGGCCCAGACATCACCGGATTCATAGATATAAGGAGTCCTCATCATATGCGGGACGCCAGGGCATCGTCGGCGGCGCATGGCGCGCATACCTGAATCGGAGCGATCGCGCGCCTTGCGAGATCAGTTCAAAACCCGAAGCGCTCCAGCAGTGCTAAAGTCCGCGTCGGCTGCCTCGGCTGCACAGCCATGAAGGCCCGCAAATCCGCCGGATGATCGATATCCAGCCCGATCCCCCGCAACCGCACGACTGTCGGCTCGATCCCCTGCGCCCGAGCGGCCATCAGGTGGGGGAAGTAGCTGTCGTCACCGAAACGCAGAGGCACCGAGAACGGCGGCGCGCGCAGCACCGCGTTCGATCCGAGTTCGTCATGCGCCGGTACGATCGTGAACGACGGCGGCGGCAGACATGACGACACCACTGCATCGATCTCGGCGGCCGTCACCAGCGGGATGTCCCCCGGCAAGGTCAGCAGCGCGCCCTTCCCCTCAGCCGCCAGGACCCGAGCCATACCATTTACCGCGCCGGTATGGCCGTCGAGAGCGCCCTCGGTGACAACCCGGGCGCCATACCGTTCGGCCAGCGCTGCCGCCACCGGATCAATCGTGTTGACCAGAATGCCGGCCAGTCGCGTCGCCCCGGCCAGCGCCGACAGCACATCCTCCAGCATCGTTGCCGCCAGTACCTCGCGCTGCACCGGCGTCAGGACCGATGAGGTCCGCTGCTTCGCCCCGGTGAATGCCTTGACCGGGACCGCCGCCCACACATCAATCATGGACCGCGCCGCTCATCGGTGCCTGGTGTGCCGCAGGCCACGCATCTCACGTCGCCGCAATGTGGCCGCCGCTTCCACAACGATCCGCGCCAGCGCCTCACGATCCTCGATCGTCGTCATCAGCGTCTGCGCCAATGTCACCCGGGCATCGATCGAGACCACCTCTGACATATCCGCATGATCGATCACATAACCATCCAGCAGATCGGCGTAGCGCTGCGCAACGGTGCCCGCGGACGGATCCAGCCCCAGTTCCGTCATCATCTTCGCCGTCGGCCCCTTCACGGCTCGGCCCGCGATGATCGGGGACACGGCGATGATCGGCGCCTTACAGGCCATCAATGCCTCCCGCACGCCGGGGATCGCGAGGATCGGCTCAACGCTGATGAACGGGTTGGACGGGCAGATCACCACCGCCTCCAGCGACGGATCGGCCAGGGCGGCGATAAAGGTGGGATGCGGTTTCGCGGCTCCGGCCCCCTGGAACTGCAACTGGCTTACCACCGGCTCGCAGCGGCGATGCACGAAATACTCCTGGAAGTCGAGCCAGCCGAGGTCAGTCAGCAGCCGCGTCCGCACGGGATCGTCGGTCATCGGTACGACCGCCGGGCCCACGCCCATGCGCCGGCACAGATCGGCGGTGACCGCCGACAGGCTCTCGCCCGCCTTCAGCCGGCGTGTCCGTTCCACATGCAGGGCCATGTCGCGGTCGCCGAGACGGAACCAAGTCTGTCCGCCGAGGGCCTCAAGCGTTTCCATAAACGACCAGGTCTCATCGTGCCGGCCCCAGCCGACCTCCCGGTTCGCCAGGCCCGCGAGTGTATAGGCGACGGTGTCGATATCGGGCGAAATCGACAGCCCCAGGTGCTCGAAGTCGTCGCCGGTGTTGACGACAACCAGAAGATCCTCGGGCGGCATGATGCGTGACAGGCCGAGCGCCAGCTTGGCACCCCCGACCCCGCCGGACAGCGCGATAATCATGGGACGATGGTCACCGGGCAATGATCACTGGAAAAGATCCTCCTCAGGCGGACGTATGACATCTGCAACCGGCACATTCGGTGCCCGCCATGCCAGGCCTCTGACGACGACGACAGGTTGCGCTTCCGCGGCCTGACCCTGCAGCAGCGAAGCGGCCGCCGCAATCTCGTCCGCGAAGCCGATGATGCTGACCTCCAGCGTGCGGCCGAACAGGTCGGGCTGGCCGCGCAGGTCGATCACCGAGGGTATGCCCGCCGAACCGATTGCCACTCCAGCGGTGCCGCGCCGCCACGGGCGGCCGAAGCTGTCGCTGATGACGACACCGACATCCGCGTGCGCGGCCAATGCGGTTCGGATCGCCGCGGCCGATCCGTCCGGATCCACCGGCAGCAGCAAGGCACGATGGCGGCCGTCTGCCTCCGCCACGTTGGACTGGTCGACGCCGGCGTTGGCCATCACGAACCCCAGCCGGTGCTGCATGATCATCAGGTTCGGCCGGCTACGCACGACTTTGACGGAATCTGACAGCACGACCTCGACGATGCGGGGGTCCTTGCCAACCTCGGCGGCCAGTGCCACGGCCCGCGGCGACGGCACCACGTCGGCCAGATCGACCGTCCGGCCCTCGGCCTTGGAGACGATCTTCTGTGCGACCACCACGACGTCGCGATCCCGCAGCACCTGGCCCGCACGCTCCAGGCCGGCCAGAATCAGCGCGGGCAGATCATCCCCGGTCCGCACCATCGGCAGACCGGGGATCGCGAAAAGCTCCAGACGGGAGGTCATGCTACCCGAAGCGTTGGCGCAGCTTCGGCAGCACCAGTTCCCCATAGATCTTCAGGAACCGAGCCTGGTCGTCGCCGGGCGCATGAAACACCAGATGGCGGAAACCCATGTCGATATACGGCTTGATCTTCTCGATATGCTCATCCGGATCGGACGAGACGATCCAGCGGCTGGCCGCCCGCTCGAGCGGCAACGCATCGGCGAGGCGCTCCATCTCCTTGGGGCTGTGCACGGTCACCTTCTCTTCCGGCGTCAGGGCCAGGGCAGCCCAGATGCGCGTGTCCTCTAGCGCCCGTTGTTTGTCCGTGTCGAACGAAACCTTCATCTCGATCATCCGGTCGAAATCCGGCTTCGGTTTCGCCGCCAGCTTGAGACCCTCCGCGACGTTCGGCAGCAGGGTCTCGGTATACAGATCCCATTTCTTGCCACTGGTGCAGATGAAGCCATCCACCATCCGGCCGGCGTACTTGGCGACCTGCGGTCCGGCTCCGGCGACATAGATGGGCAGAAAGGCACCGGGCTTGTCATAGATCGTCGCCCCCTGGGTCTTGTAGTATTCGCCCTGGAAGTCGAGGTGATCTTCGGACCACAGCTTGCGGATCAGGCTGATCGCCTCACGCAGCCGCGCGAAACGCTCTTTCATCTCCGGCCAAACCATGCCGGTCGCGGGCACCTCGTTCAGCCCCTCACCCGTGCCGACGCCCAGAATCACGCGGCCGGGAAACAACGATCCCAGCGTGCCGAACACCTGCGCGACCACCGATGGGTGATACCGAAAGGTTGGGGTGAGTACGCTGGTGCCCATTACGATCCGCTGCGTGCTGGCGCCGAGCGCGCCCAGCCATGCGAGCGCGGATGGGGCGTGCCCGTCGGTATGCCTCCACGGCTGGAAGTGGTCGCTGACGAAGACAGAGTCGAACCCCACCTGTTCCGCGAGAACCGAGAAATCCAACAGTGGCCGAGGAGCGAACTGCTCCGCCGACGCCTTGTACCCGATGCGCAATGCCATTGCTCCATCATGCCTCCCACCGATTTGCCGCAGTTCCGGGCCGACGTCCGGGGGGCATCGTTGGCCGCTGTGCAGTCGCGGCGTCGGCGTGTCCGACTGCTACGGGGCCAACGGGTCGGGTCGGGTCGGGTCGGGGCGGGGCC
>DASWON010000196.1:0-1973 GCA_036398735.1 Rhodopila sp. | reverse complement strand
GCATCGTATCCTTGGCCATTTTGCTTCCGCTCGCCTATTTCGTCCTGCGCCACCGACCGGAAGACCTGGGCTACATCCTGACGGAGCCCTTGCGGGCGTAGGCGTGGGATCATCGCGGGCAACGTGGACCCGCCGTGAAGCGCTGCGCACCGGTGCATTGCGCAGCGTAATCGTCTCGTTCGGATGGGATGATGGTGCAGATAGGCTTCCTAACACATCAGGTGACGCTGATTTCCGGATCGCTCAGTTTTTCCGCCACCTCCTGGATCACTGCTAGCACCGCCGGTGCCGCTTTACTGGGTCGGGTTGCCCTTGTGCAATTCGCCGATCGCGTCAACGACCGACTAGTGGCGGCTTGCGTGCTGTCACTTGCTGCACTCGGGATGTTGGCCCTCACCCTATCGGCACAGCCCTGGGCGATGGTGGTGGTCAGCCTGATTTTCGGCTTCTCCGTGGGGAATGTTACGACGCTGTCCCCCATCATCGCGTTCGGCGGGAATTCGGGGCGGCCTCCTTCGGCCCCGTCTACGGTGTGGCTTTCCTGCGCCATCCAGCTTGCGGCGGCGGCCGGACCGGCAGTGTATGGCATCTTGCACGATGTGTGGGGCGGCTACGGTCTGGCGATTCTCGTTGCGGCAGGGCTGGACGTTATCGCTGCCGGCATCATGTTGTTCACCCTGCGCGCATCGCCTGAGGCCGCCATTACCCTGAGAGGCTGTTTGGAAACGCTATCGTAATCGAGATTGGATGGTCGGAGGCCCCTGTCCGTGGCACGACTTACCATATGACCCCTTATCCGGGTCGAATTCCGTAGGCCCCCAAGGGCCAAAAACGGTGATGTCCTGCCGAGCACTTGCACCTCTCATCGGGCCGGACAACAATCCGGTCCAAATAAATCAAAGGGGAAACGTTATGGGCCTCACGCGCAGAGCCGCGCTGGCCGGCGGAGTGGTGGCGGGCGGACGGATACGGCGCGCGCGCGCCGGAACGCCGATCATCAAAGTCGGCGTGCTGACCGATCTTTCCGGGCCGTATCGTGACATCAACGGGCCAAACGGCATTGCCTGCGCGAAGCAGGCAGTGGCCGAGTTCATGGCGGCCAATCCGGGCATCAAGGTCGAAGTAATCGCCGCCGACCATCAGAACAAGCCGGACGTTGGCGTCGGCATCCTCCGCGGCTGGTATGACAACGATGGCGTCGACATGGTGACTGACCTCACCAACTCTGCTGTCGCGCTCGCCTGCTCCGCCATCTCCGCGGAGAAGGACCGGGTCTGCATGGTGACGGCGGGAGGATCCTCGGCTCTGACCGGGGCATCGTGTAACGCCAATACCGTGCACTGGACGTATGACAGTTGGAACCTTGCTCACGTCACCGGCTCCGCGGTGACGAAGCAGGGCGGCGGCAGCTGGTTCTTCGTCACCCCCAATTACGCCTACGGCAAGGCGATCCAGGCGGACGCAACGAAAGCGGTCGAGCAGGCTGGCGGCAAGGTGCTGGGCACCGCCGTCTACCCATTCCCCGAAACCACGGATTTCTCTGCAATGCTGGTGCAGGCGCAGAGCACTGGCGCCAAGGTCGTGGCGTTCGGTGTCGGCGGGACTGATTTCGTCAACCTGATGAAACAGTCGCACGAGTTTGGCCTGAACAAGACGGCGCAACTCGTCGGCATGACCGGCTTTATTACCGACATCATGAGTATGGGGCCGACTATCGCGCAGGGCACGGTGCTGACCGAGAATTTCTACTGGGACATGAACGACCAGACCCGTAACTGGGCACGGCGCGTCGGGCCGCTGCTGTCGCAGGGGGCGGTGCCCAACTCAATGCAGGCCGGCAATTACGCAGCGACGCTGCATTTCCTCAAGACGATGAAAGAGCTCGGGCCGGAGAAGGCGAAGGGTGCCGGCCGCGCAACGGTGGCGGCAATGAAGCAGATGCCAACCGAGGACGATTGCTTCGGCAAAGGCCT
>DASWON010000195.1:0-9026 GCA_036398735.1 Rhodopila sp. | reverse complement strand
TCACCGTTCAGACCACACCGACACCAGTGCAGCGCCGTGCGTTCAGCCTGCTGGGGGTCGAACTGCTCGCTGCGTAGACAGCATACCGCTTCAGTTCAAAGTCATATCAATGACTTGCGCCAAAAAGACGGTAAAGTTCGGGCTAGGGAATGTCCGGACCCGATCGATGAAGGCCTTCCCGGAAGAGGCCTACCGGCAGATCGTCAACTCCCTGCGCTGACACAAGACTGAGCCAGCGCGGCGGTCCCGCCGGCTGGATCGGCGTCACAGCCGCGCCGCTGCGTCGGAAACAGGCGCCGGGCGCGCGAGCGCCTTCGCCAGGTCGTCCGGCGATGCACGGAAACGCCAACGATCGAGCCAAGGAGACCGGGGTCGCGGCTAGCGCGCCTCGCCGATCGGCGGCAAGTCGTCGGTCATCCCGGCCAGTACCTCGGCCACGTGCCGCACATGCGTCCTGTGCCCCTGCCGTTGTAGCCGCCCGGCGATGTTCAGCAGGCACCCCATATCACCCGCTAGCACGGTCTCGGCCCCGGTGGCCACGATGTCAGCCGTCTTGTCGGACACCATTCGCACCGAGATCTCCGGATACTTGACGCAAAACGTACCGCCGAAGCCGCAACAGATCTCGGGCTCCGTCATTTCCACCACGGTTGCGCCAGCCGCCTTCAGCAGGTCACGCGGCTGCTGCTTGATCCCGAGTTCCCGCAATCCGGAACAACTGTCATGGTAGGTCACCTGGCCGCCGAACGGGGGGGCTCCGGTGTCACGGACCCCCAGCACATCCGTCAGAAAGCTGACCAACTCGAACACGCGCGATGCCATCGCATCAGCGGTTGCCCGCAGATTGGGATCCTCATCGAACAGATGTGGCAGATGCTGCTTCAGCATCCCGGCACAGGACCCGGATGGCACGACGACATAGTCGTAGCCGCGGAATGCCTCGACGATCCCGACCGCCAGATCGCGCGCGGTCCGGCGATCGCCGGAGTTATACGCCGGCTGGCCGCAGCAGGTCTGTGCCCGCGGCACTTCCACCTGGCATCCAGCGCGCTCCAGCAGTTTGATCGCCGCGAAGCCGACCGACGGCCGGTGCAGATCGACAAGGCAGGTCACGAAAAGACCAACCCGAGGCTTCATCCCACTCATGTAGAATCCCTAAGGGCTTGTTCATCGAAGAGCTGGCGGAGCACCAGCCCCCTGAATCAGCCGCTGCGCGCGGCCACCAGCCGCCAAGTGGGATCCTGCTGCGACAGGTCGCGCTCGAATGTCCACACATCGGTGATTTCGGTCACCGCGTCGGTGCCTGTCAACGGCCGTCCATCCTTGTCCTTGGTGTAGCTGACCTGATCGGACACGATCCGCACCGTCACCGAACCGACCCGCCCTTTGAGTTCGGCGGCCTCGATGCCCAGGTGCTGGATGGACCTGATCTCGCTGATCTGGGTCTCGCCGGCTTTCTCCCGGGCGCTGATGGCCTGCTCGAACGCCCTGTAGGTATCGTCCGACAGCAACGATCGCAGGGCAACCCGGTCCCCTGCGGCGAAGGCCGTGACGATCATGCGGAACGCCTGATCTGCCCCGGTCAGGAAACGCGCAGGATCGAAGCTACGGTCCAACGCGCGCATCTGTGCCAGGGCCTGGCCCGCGGGGGAGGTCGCGTCCGGCAGCGTCTGAGCGGCGGCCGGTTGAGGTGGTTCCGCCTTGGCCTCGATAATCGGCCCGGCCGCCGGCCGCGCAGCTGCCGGCTGCAGCGGAGGCGCTGGACGCTCGAACCCGGTACGCTTGCCGAGAATGCTGCGCAGCCGCAGAACCAGAAAGGCCGCGATCATCCCAAACAGGACCAGATCTATCGGAAATCCGCCGCTCGCACCCATGTCACTACCTCCTTAGCACAGCAGAGATAGGTGCGCTTAGGGGCCATGACAAACGAAACCGGGACCAACCCGCCGAAATCGGGCCAGCCGGTGCACTTGCCGCGCAATCGCAGCCTCTGTTATGGCCGGACGCATGATCCTTCTGCGCCACGGTCAGAGCGAATTCAACCTGCATTTCGGCGCCACCCGCCGCGATCCGGGGATCATCGATCCACGCCTGACCGACCTCGGGCATAGCCAGGCCGCGGAAGCCGCCGAACAGCTCGCGGGGGAAGGCATCGCCCGCATCATCGTCTCACCGTACACGCGTGCTCTGCAAACCGCCCGCCCTGTTGCGGCGGCACTGGGTTTGCCAGTCATCATCGACCCGATCGTACGCGAGCGCTTTGCCTATGCCTGTGATATCGGCTCGCCCCGTTCAGCGCTGGAACGCGAATGGCCAACCCACGATTTCTCGGGCGTCGAGGATATCTGGTGGCCCGCACAGGAAGAGCCTGAAGCATCCATCGTCGATCGTGCCGCACGGTTTCGCGTCGCGCTGGCCCGGCGGCATGATTGGGCCAACACCCTGGTTGTCAGCCACTGGGGCTTCATCCTCAGCCTGACCGGACAGAGCGTGGCCAACGGACAGTGGCTGCGGTGCGACCCAACCGAAGCGGCGCCCCCAAGTCTGATCTGGCGCGCCTGACGCATCCATGAATCCGTAAAGCCGGTGGCAATGACTGGACAACCGTGCTACCCGGCCCGCCAGATCGAACGCCGAACGAGGCGCGGAAACTGAAACGGAGCCCGTAATGTCCGAGACAACTCCCTCCCCGCAGCCCGCCGGCCAGGCGCCGCAGTCGCTGGTGGTCAACATCCAGTACGTCAAGGACCTCTCCTTCGAAGTACCCGGCGCGCCACAGATTTTCAGCCAGCTCCGAGCGCAGCCACAGGTCAGTATCAACCTCGACGTTCAGGCCCGCCGGGTGCAGGAAGGCCAGAGCGTCTTTGAGGTGGCCATCATCATCCGTGCAGAGGCGCAGGACCACTCCGCCCAGGCGAACGGTCAGGCGGTCACGCCCGCACCGACGGTCTTCGTCGCCGAACTGACCTATGCGGGTGTGTTCACGCTGAACGGCCTGCCCGAAAACGCGATCGAGCCGATGCTGCTGGTGGAATGCCCCCGCATCCTCTTTCCGTTCGCACGCAACATCCTGTCCGATGTGACACGGGACGGAGGTTTCCCGCCGGTCCTGCTGCAACCGATCGATTTCGTGGCACTCTGGCAATCGCGGCGCGCCCAGGCCGGAGCGACCAACCCCGTCGTCGCCTGATCGCCGAGGGAGCAGGCCGCCCGCCATCCGATGACCGCGAAGACCCTCGAGTGGCGCTATTCAGGTGGTCTGCCGTGACCAACATCGAGCGTGTCCTCAAGCAGGAGGATCGCCGCCGACCGTTGCGCACCGGCGGGCGCAGGTTGCCGTCCGCTTAGCAAGCGGGACGCGCATTCATTTCCGCGCGAATGCCTCATCCGGTATATCGACCGCGGCCTGTCCTTCCGCGTCAGGCACCACCACCGACTGCAAGGTGCCCGGCAACGACAGCGTCGCGTCGATTCGTCGGGCCCGCATTCCCGCCGCGAACGCGTTGCACGCCCGGCTCCACAGCTCGCCGATCGCGAACTCCGCGTGATACGAGCCTGGCGGCAGTCCACCGAGTGCGACATGCCCCCCGGGCCCGAGAAATACCGACAGGACGACCGAGCCGGAGTCGTCGCGCAGCTTGACGACGGCCGGCTGGACCGCACGGTTCTCCATCGCGAGTGTCGCATTGCCCGAGCCGTGGCGTTCCAGCGAGTCGCCATTGGATGGTGTGGGTCCGGCATTGTAGCTGCAGTATGCCTGACGCGCCGCACTGGCATTGCCTGGAACGAGATGATCGGCGCCGACGAAGCCATTGCCGCGGTCGTCGACGAGGACCTCGAGCAAGCCGTTCTGGCGGAACGCCCGGACCGCCTGCACCGAACTGAACGGCGGCAGCAGGCCAAGCGGAGCCAGGACGTTCCGTTCGGTGTCCAGACGCCACAGCACAGCCGGGCTGGCGGCTGGCACGACATAGAAATTCGGCGTGCCGGCCAGCCGGACGGGCGTTACGCCGTGGATCATTGCCTCATGCGCACCGGGTGAAAGCGGCTTGACGGTCGGCGCGTTCGGCAGGATCTCGTCACGCACCAGCCGCGGCCGAGCCAGCAGGTGGGTGGCTGCCTGATAGACGCAAAGCATCAGGAAAGCGCCCAAGCCGATCCAAAGAACCATCCGAGGGTCGAAGAGGCGCAACTGATGGTTCGGAATGCCGTCAGCCGGGCTCACCGCCTCCCGGACGAGCACGGTGCGGGGCCCGGTTGCGGCGTGCAGCGCCTCCCGCGCTTTACGGTCGTATGCGGCGCGGCGCTCGGCATCCGACAGCACGTCATAGGCCTGCTTCATGGCGACGAAATCGCCGGCGTTCCCGGTGTTGGGCACGTCGGGATGCAAGACCCTTGCCCTGCCGCGAAACGCCGCCACGATCTGCGCCGCGGTCGCCGTCGGCTCCAGTCCAAGACGTTGGTAATAGCCGTCGGGATCCAGCCTCGTGAGTTCCGATCTTGTTCGTGACAGCAGCATGTGCCCTAGATGCTAAGTCCGGCAAGGCCCACCGAAGCGGCCTCGGTGGGCGAAGTCAGTGCCTATAGCAGAACAATCCGGCACTGGCTGCTGAGATTAGGGAGAAGACGTGACGACAGGACAGAGGAGCGCCCTCCGGTGGATGGCGCTGGTCATACTGCTGGCGGGCGGGTTCATGCCGCCGCTGGATTTCTTCATCGTGAATGTCGCCCTGTCGTCGATCCATGAAAGCCTGAAGGCGACTCCGGCGGAACTGCAACTGGTAATCTCGGGCTACGCATGCGGCTACGGGGTCTTCCTGATAACCGGCGGCCGTCTGGGCGACCTGTACGGTCGCAAGCGCTGTTTTCTGACGGGCATGGCAGGCTTTTCGCTGGCCAGTCTGGCATGCGGCATCGCGACCTCGCCCGTCCACCTGGTCGTTGCCCGAATCGCTCAGGGATCGGCTGCGGCCCTGCTGCTGCCTCAGGTACTGGGCTCGATTCGCGCGTTGTTTCCGAACGAGCGGGAACTGGCGAGGGCCATGAGCGCCTATGGCATCATGATGGGCATGGCGGCAGCGATCGGCCAGTTCTGCGGGGGCGCGCTGGTCCAGTGGAATCCGGCGGATCTGGGCTGGCGGGCGATCTTCCTGCTGACCTTGCCGGTCTGTGCCGTGACGCTGTTCCTCGGCTGGAAGCTCGTGCCCGAAACCGGCGGCGGTGGCGATGTCCGCCTCGACCTCGGCGGCGCGGCGCTGATCTCCCTGACCCTCGCCGCCGTCGTGGTGCCGCTGTCGGTCGGCCGCGAGCAGGGCTGGCCAGGGTGGGCGTTCGCCGTGACGCTGGCCTGTGTTCCGCTCCTGAGCACCGCGTTTATCCGCCACGAACGCCGCCTGGCCCGAACCGGCGGCATGCCGCTGGTGGACATGACATTGCTGCGCATTCCGAGCTTTCGGCGGGGCGTGCTGGTGGCCGCGCTATTCTTTTTCACCACCAGCTTCTACGTGCTGTTCGGGCTCTACCTGCAGGAGGGACGCGGGATGGCGCCGCTGGAGGTGGGTTTCGCCATCGTGCCGTATGGCATCGGGCTGTTTGTCGGGCCGTTGATCAGCGCGCCGTTGGTCCGGCTGCGGCCCGGGCTTTTGTCGATCGGCATGGGAATTCAGGTAACGTTCTACCTGCTGGTCGGCCTGCTGGTCGCACTCGGGATAAACGGGGTGCTGCTGACGGTCGCTGTGTTGCTTGCCGGTCTCGGACAGGGAATAGCCTTTCCGCGGCTGTTTGCGACGGTGCTGGGGGATGTGCCTTCGGCCCAGGCGGGGGTGGCAGCCGGCATTACAAGCTCTGCGATGCAGATCGGCGCGGCGGTCAGCGTCGCCGCCATAGGCAGCCTGTTCTTCATGATTCTGCGCGATGGGACCGGGGAACGTGCCTACGCCCACGCCTTCTCGATCGCGCAATGGACGGCGACAGGCGGCCTGTTTCTTGCTATGCTGATCGCATTGCCACCCTGGCGGCGGCGATCGACCCTTGCGAATTAAAGATCAGCATTGGACTTGCGGGCTACGCAGGTGAATGAGTATGGAGCGTCGCATGCGCATATTTCGCTTTAATCCGAGCGGTCTCGGCTCCGTTCTGCTCGGTGGCACATTGATTATGACACTGATCCCGCTGGGTGGATGCAGCGGTGACAAACTCGCTCGAACGTTCGGGCTGACCCGCGACGCCCCGGACGAATACACGGTGACGACGCGGGCGCCGCTGTCGATGCCGCCGGATTACAATCTGCGTCCACCGCGGCCTGGCGCCGCACGGCCCCAGGAGCAGAGCGAGCGGCAACAGGCTCAGGAGGCCCTGGTTCCGCAGTCCGCACTTGATACGCCGCAAAGCGGATCGAGCGCGGGTCAGGCCGCTCTGATGGAAGAGGCCGGTCCGGCGGCGCCGAGCGACATTCGGCGCAGGATCGATCAGGACGCACGCTACGCCGCGGACGACGACAGCTTCATCGACAAGGTGCTGTACTGGCGCAAGCCGGACTCCCAGCATGTGCAGGTCGATGCCCAGAAGGAGTCGCAACGTCTGCGGCAGAACGCCGCACTGGGCGAGGGTCCCGACGTTGGACAGACGCCGATCATCCAGCAGAAAAAGACCGGCTGGTTCACCGACCTGTTTTCCTGGCTGTAGATTGCCGATCCGGTGACGGCCGATGTCCACTTCGTGCAGGGCGGCGAGGCGCCGGTCCTGATCGGCGCCGGCGATGGGACATTGTCCTGCGTTTGCGGCAACACGCTGATCGAGGGCTTCCAGGCCAACCGGTTTCTTGGCGTCGGCATCCAGTGCGGGCGCTGTGGCACGGTAACGGCGACGCCACCGCTGCAGGCAGGAAAAATGCCCCCGCCCGGCCTGATCATTGCTGAGCCGTCGTCGACACCGAGGGCCGACTCGATGACGGTGCCGGTGGGCATCGCCGTGGTCGGACGAGCCGAGATGGACCGGCTGGCCGGACTGCTTCGGCCAATGACGCCGGCGGACCCGACCTACCGGATCACGCCGGAATTGCTGGATCAGACCGCGGCGCTGTACACGCAACATGTCGGCAGCGCCCTGCCCGTGGTTGCGACGGATCCTGACGATGCATTCACCGGCCTCCGGGATCACGCTCTGGCCTGGGCGGTGCGGCATCTGCAGCGGCGGTCGCGGGACGCGGCATGGGCCTGCATGCAGGATGCACCGACCGCCAGTGCAGTGACCCACGTCGCGGGTTTCGCGCACTTCGTCGCCACGTGGTCCCGGCATCCGCTGTTTCCGGTTATGATGGCAACCGTCGGCGAGCGGGGATGTTCATTGCACGGCCTGGCACTGTTCGCTGCGGCCCACTCGCTGGCGATGGCAGGGAATCGGATCGGCTTTCAGGAGCCGCCGGGATACCCAGCGCGCCTGGAGACGTTTGATCTGGCCACCGGAGCGACCGAGGTCGTCCAGGTCCACCTGGACGTATTCGACCGCTTCGAGTTCCCGTTCGGCCGTCCCTGGGACCCTGCCGCTCTGCGCTCGGCCGTGTCGGACGTGGTGGCCGCGGCACAGGGACGGATCAATCTGCGTAACCCGGGCGTGCTGCTGTTGTCACCGGGAACCGCGCTCGGGGGCTACGACGAGGCCCTGATTGAAGCTGTCAAGGCCGTCATGCAGTCATCGGGCCGGAAGAACCGCGGCCTGATGGGGGTCGCGCCGATCGTGTTGCGGCTACAGCCGTTGCCGGACCCGCATACGGTACGGTTCGGCTACGGATTGTTCCCGGTGCCCAACCGGCACTACGACGGAGACGCCCCGGTTCGGTCGGGCGGCTAGACCGCGCGGTCGGCTAACCTGAGCCGGACATCGCCGCCAGGCGACGTTCGATCTCTTCCACTGCCACATCTTCGATATGGGTCGCGACGTGCCATGTATGGCCGAATGGGTCCAGCAGCGTGCCGAGACGGTCACCATAGAACTTGTTCTCGAGCGGACTCTTCACCGTCGCCCCGGCAGCAGCGGCCTTGGCCATGACGGCATCCGCGTCGGCAACGTAGAGGTGCAGGCTGACCGGTGATCCACCGAATGCACGAGGGGCTTTCGCGCCGTGAGAGGGGCTTTCGTCGGCCAGCATGACACGGCTGCCGCCAATCTCGATCTCGGCGTGGCCAATCTTGCCGTCCGGCGTCGGCAGACGCATGAGTTCGCTCGCGCCGAACGCGTCCGCATACCAGGCCAGCGCTCGGGCGGCGCCGTCTATGATCAGGTAGGGCGTGAGACTGCGAGAGCCGGATGGAATGTGCGACACGGACATCGATCTCTCCTCCGTTCGACCCCGCCCTGGTAGTCGAGCAGGGACCCAGGGTGAAACCCCGGTGTTGAAGTTTGATCCCGAAACCACGGAGGCCGGCAATCAGGTGCCTTCGTCGACCTGACGATCCACGCCCCGCGATATGGCCCGGAACCATGGCCCGAGACCGTGGCCCGAGACCCGGAACAACATCATGCGCCACCCGGTGGTGAATATCAAGAACATATTATGAACCTAGCGACGAAACAGCGTCAACGGCTGTCGCGGCTTCACGCTTCACGCTTCACGCTTCACGCTTCACGCCACGCCCGGGGCCTCGATCAGTCGCCGTCAAGAAAGCGGGCAGGCTGGAACGCCAGCGCCTGCGAATCAGCGGAGCCAAGCCAACAGCACCCACCGAATCACGTTAAGGAGTCATTCATATCTTGGAATTAATAACAATGAACCGAACAACTTGAAGGACATCGGTTCATGCCGGCATCGAGGCTCAGCTCTTCGCTGAAGGGGACGCGGTCCGCTGTCGGGCGAGAGGCTGGGGCACCGAGCGTGAAGGGCAGCCCCGCGGCGGCAGCCGGGCACGTCGCTGCGGATGCTGCGGCATGCATCCGGTTTTGCACGGGCTCATCTTCGGCAGATGTATCTCCAGATATGATCATAACAGTCGGGGCCCGCGGCCCTGTCGCTGCCTGCATGGTCGCGAGCG
>DASWON010000194.1:0-10272 GCA_036398735.1 Rhodopila sp. | reverse complement strand
ATCCAGGGGGTGCCGGAACCCTTTGTTCAAACAAAGCGCGATTCCAGTCACCGTGGAACGGCTCTAGCTGCGTCCCTTGCGGGCGATGAAGTCCGGAAACGCGTCCTCCGCCTTTGCGCCACGCATGACGTGCGTGGTGTATTCCTTCTCAGCTGCCCACTGTCCCTCCAGACTTTGGCCCAGCTGCTGCAGCAGTAACGATTTGACACCCATGACGGCGCCGCGGTGGTTGCCAGCGATCATCTTCGCCAGCCACATCGTCTTCGCCCGCAGTTCCGAGCGTGGCACCAGATGGTTCAGCAGCCCGATCCGGTACGCTTCGTCGGCCTCGACCACGCGTGCGCTGAACAGAAGTTCCTTGGCGATCGGCCAGCCCACCTGGTTGGGCAGCGTCCAGGTGCTGTTGATCCGCCCGTACGCAGCCGCCAGAAAGCGGAATTTCGTGCCCTCGCAGCCTACCCGCATGTCGAGCGACGACGACAGCACCGCCGCGCCGCCATAGGCCAGGCCGTTCATCATCCCGATGGTCGGTTTGCGGCTCGCACTGATCTCATAGCTGCGCCTCGGGTCGCTCATCGCGTCAAGCTGCTCCGGGGTGTAGCGCCGGTCATCCTCGCGCTGCTCATGGATGTCGCCACCCGCGGAGAATGCTTTCTCGCCGGTCCCGGTGATGACGATGCAGCCAATCCCATCATCGGCGTCGAGCGTCTTCACCGCGTCGGCCAGTTCCGCCGACAGCTTGCGGTTCATGGCATTCAGCACGTCGGGGCGGTTCAGCGTCACGATGCCGACGCCGTCCTCACGGTCGAGCAGGATGTGTTGGTAAGTCATGATGCGGTCCTCCGAACCCGAGGGTGACACAGCCGCCGGACCGCGTCGATTGCCGCCCGGCCGTATCGTGCCTGCCCTTCCTTGAACGGTTCGCCCCCGGACGGGCCACCGAGCCCGCTGTCGGGACTTGCCCCGGACCGCGGCGGCAGGCTTGTTCATCAATCAGCTCCGGCGCTTCATCCGCCATCGACATATCCACGCCCCGGCCAAGTAACCCACAGATGCTGCGGGGCTTATCCACACTGTTGTGAACAGGGACCGCCGGCAGTTCTCGCATCGACGCCAGCCCCGCCACCGGCTTTACGCCGGCCCGGCCATCAGCGAATGCCCCGGGCTCTCGGGGAAACGCGGCCGAGCGCCGCCTATAAGGAGCCGTCAGAGGATTGATTGAGCAGCGTCGAGGCGCGGGCTCGGCCACGTTCGGCAGCGGCATGAGGCACGCGTGGGCGACCGGCGTGGACAGCAGACAACGCCGCATCAGGACAATCACGTTACAAATCAATACCATTACCGTACCGTACTCTTTGCCTGCGGACATCATGCTGCCGGTCGGTCAGTAACGTCCCGCGCAGCCACGTCTGTCCCTGACTCCCATGACCAGGGCATGACAAGACCGGGCAAGCATTCCAGGCGATTGCCGGGCGCGCTGGCGGCCCCCCGTTGCACATACGCCCGAAGCCGCCCAATGTCCGCCGAAACAGAGGAAGGATGCGCCCGACATGTGGGAAAGGCGCCAGATTGGCCGCACCGGGCTACAGGTCACCACGCTCGGTCTCGGCACAGCCACGATGGGCGGCAGCCGCATTCCAATCACCCAGGCGGAGGGGCAGGCCATCGTCGCCGCAGCGTGGGATGCGGGCGTGCGCTACGTCGATACCGCGCCGTTTTACGGTGTGGGCGCAGCCGAACGCCGTGTCGGTGACGCCCTGCGCGACAAGAACCGGGACGAATGGGTGCTGTCCACCAAAGTGGGCCGGCTGCTGCGGCCGAAGACCGACACCGCTCCGTCGCCGGATGGCCGCCTGTCGCCGATGCCGTTCAAAGTCGTCTACGACTACGGCTACGACGGCATCATGCGTTCGGTCGAGGACAGCTACCAGCGGCTGGGCCTGGCGCGCATCGACATCCTGTATGTCCACGACATCGGCGCCTATCAGCATGGACCGGAGCTCAACGCCCGATACTTCAAGCAGCTGCGCGAGAGCGGCTACAAGGCGCTGGAGGAGCTCAAGCGTACCGGCATCGTCAGCGCGATCGGCATCGGCGTGAATGAGAAGGAGGTGCTGATCGACGCGCTGGGCTTCGGTGACTGGGACGCTTTCCTGCTGGCCGGGCGCTACACGCTGCTTGAGCAGGGCCCGCTCGACGACCTGATCCCGCTGTGCCAGTCACGCGGCACCTCGCTGGTGATCGGCGGGCCGCTGAATTCCGGCATCCTCGCCGGACGGGACACCTGGAACTACAACACGGCACCGCCCGAGATCGCGGAACGGGTGCGCAAGATCGCCGCCGTCTGCAAGGCGCACAACGTGCCGCTGCCCGCCGCGGCGCTGCAGTTTCCGCTGGCGCATCCGGTGGTGGCCGCGGTTATCCCCGGCCCGCGCAGCGCCGCCGAGTTCAACGAGAACCTGCCGCTGTTCACGATGAAGATCCCGCCCGGCCTGTGGTCCGACCTGCGCAACGAGAAGCTGCTGCATCCGGATGCTCCGGTCCCCGCGTAATCAGTCCCTCCAGAGCGTGGTGGCCAGCGTGGCACAGCCTGGCGCGCGTAACACGCATCCGGGCGCACCCCGCAATGGCGACGGGCCGCGGCCGCGTCCGCAGCCTTGACGATGGCGGCGGTTTCCAACGACTTCGCCGTTTCCTGACGACAAAGAGGCTCATCCAGTGCCGATCTACCAGACCGATCCGTGGCGCGTTCAGTTCTTCGAGACCGTCGCGTGTCCGGATGACGTGATCATCCCGACCAAGGACTGGGAGGCGTGGCCGCTGTACCCGCGGCACCGCTGGATCTACGACAAACTGGCGGTGGCCCTGTCGCAAGGCCTCGACGCGGCACCCCACGGGGTGATCCCGCCGCGGTTTCCGGTGTTCTCCAAGCCGATGATGAACCTGCGCAGCATGGGCGCAGGCAGCCTGGCGATCCCGGACATCGAGACCTATCGGGCGTCGATGAACCCCGGCCATTTCTGGTGCACGCTGCTGACCGGGGCCCACGTCAGCACGGACGCGGCGGTCGTGGATGGCGACGTGCGCTGGTGGCGGCACGCGACCGGGGCGACGGCGCCCGGAGGGACGTTCGACTATTGGCACATCCATGCGGAAGCGATGCCGGACATCGAGGACTGGTGCGGCGCCTGGACCCGTAAACACCTCGGCGGCTACACCGGGATGATCAACTTCGAGACCATCGGCAGCCGCATTATCGAGGCGCATCTGCGCTTCGCCGACCAGTGGCCCGACCTGTATGGCCCGGGATGGGTGGAGGCACTGGTTGGCCTGTATGCGACCGGACAATGGGCGTTCGACGACTCGCGACGGGCGGACGGGTACAGCGTCGTACTGTTCGGTCCGCACGGGCCGGCGTATCGCCATCCGCCGGTCTCGATCGGAGAACAGGCGCGCGCGGTGAAAGGCGTCTCCAGCGTACAGTTCTCATTCCACGAGGACCGCGACCCGGCGCACCACTCGATGCCTCCCGGCGGCTTCCGGCTGGCGATAATCAACGCGACGACGCTGGAGGCGGGGCGGACGGCTCGGGAGATTCTGCGTGCGGCCACCTGGCAGTAGCGCAGATCGCGTAACCTGGTTTGCTGACCGAAGCCGCCCGCGCCCGCGTGTCGTGATCAGCCATCGAGACGACCAGCCTCACGCCGTGGCTGAGCGGGCGAACGAACCGAGGTCGCGACATTGCCGGGGATGGCGTTGGACCGGAGGACGACATCGGGCCGGTATGGTGTCGGGCCTTGGATGGGGGAACCGGCGACTGCATCGGCCCTGGCATATGTTGCGCCGAGGATGCGTAGGGCCCGGGGCGCCGTAGGGGCTGGGACGGCGTTGGACAGGGGACGGCGTTGGACAGGGGACGGCATCAGCCCGGCACATGTTGCACCGAGCGCAGCCCAAGGATGGCACCGCGGACGACATCGAGCCGGGATGAAGCCGGGCCGCGGGAGCGGCACCGCGTCGCAGATCACGCCCGCGGCTTGCGCTATCGCGATGTCCCGGATCGTAAGCTCACCGCGTCGAGTCTCACTCACTGCGACCAATCAAAGCCGCAGCCAGAGTGACGGTTGACCGCCCGATTCCTTGACCCTCCGCGCAAGTCGCGCCAAGATTACGCGGCGTTCATCAAAGGCCTGCACGGACATGGCGCTCAGCCGCACCACCCGCGTCAACTTCCTGATTGGCAACGGGCATTTTCTTTCGCATTTCTATGTGCTTTGCCTGCCGCCGATGTTCCTCGCCTGGCAGAGCACATTCCAGGTCAGCTTCGCCGCCCTCGGCATGACCATCATGCTGATGTCCGGCACCACGGCCATCCTGCAGACGCCGGTCGGCTTCCTGGTCGACCGGTTCGGCTCGCGGCTGTTCCTGATCGGCGGCACCTTGCTGATGTCGCTGTCCCTGGCAGCAATGGGGCTGGCGACATCGTTCTGGCAGATCCTGGTGCTCGCGACCCTGTCAGGCGTCGGCAATTCGGTCATCCATCCCGCCGATTACGCCATCCTTTCGGGATCCGTAGACAAGGACCGCATGGGCCGGTCGTTCGCTCTGCACACCTTCAGCGGCAACCTCGGCTTCTCCGCCGGGCCGCCTGTCGCGGCCTTCCTCATGGCGCTGGTGGGCTGGCGCGGGACCCTTCTCACGGTCGGCTTGCTGGGCGTGCCCGTGGTGCTGTCGATCATGCTGCAAAGCCGGATCTTGAAGGATCAGGTGCGGGAGGCGGTGCACGGTGCGGTGAAGATGTCCGGACGCGAGTTGCTCACCAACCGCACCATGATCCTGTTCTTTATGTTCTTCATGCTGGGCGCGATGGCCGGTGGCGGCGTGCAGTCCTGGCTGGTGACCGTGCTGCACACCTTCAAGGGGATCGAACTGGAAGTCGCCGCGACAGCGTTGACCGCCTACATGCTGGGATCGACCACCGGCGTGCTGGTTGGCGGCTGGTTCGCCGACACATTCAAGCGCCACATCCTGCCGTTCGTGACCGGTCTGACAATCCTTTCGGCGGTCCTGATGCTCGGGGTGGGCTGGCTGAGCCTGCCGGTCGTGGCGATCATCGGCATGACATTCCTTTCCGGACTGGCGCTGGGCGCGAGCCGCACGCCGCGCGACGTGATGGTCAAGGATGCGGCGCCGCCGGGGCAGATCGGCAAGGTGTTCGGCTTTGTCAGCGCCGGGCTGCCCCTCGGCAGCGCGATCACCCCGGTCCCGTTCGGTATGCTGATCGACAAGGGCCACCCGGAACTGGTGCTTGTGCTGGTGGCAGTGATCCTGCTGCTGAGCCTGTTCTGCGGCGGTTCGGCTCGTGTATCGGCAAGGGCTGAGGAACCGGCGGTGGTGCCGGCCGAGTAGCGGCGCGTACGACCGGTTTCCGGTAACGCCACGACATCCGGCGCCGTGGCCGTTGAGGGACCAGGATCGTCGGTGCGCCACCATCATCCATCGGCGCAGAATGTTAAACCAGTCTGCGTTACGCAGTGCAATCTCTGACCGGTATGCGCACAGGGGTGACGTAGCGGCTGCGCACAAAATCAACGAGTCACCCGCAGGCCGACTACCCATCGCCGGGAGGCCACAACTTGGCCGGCTGCAACTTGCCGTTCACGGTGAATCGCGCACGGCACCGGGCAATCGATCTCCGTGTCATCGCCCAGGGGCGGCGACACAACCGCGAGAAACACGATGCCGCTCACCGGGAAACGCCCCTGACGACGAAGCAGCCAGGAGCGCCGGCCGCGGCAGAGTGCCGTGACAGGGAGACCCCGGTCAGCCGCACCACGCGCGGCACGGCCTCAGGCGGACACACAGGTGAACGCCAACCGTCACCGTCCCCTCCGCGAGATGCAGGCGCTGCCGTCCGTCCGGTTAGCCGCGGACACTGATGCCTGCTGGACGGGTGCGGGCGCTATGGCCCATAGCGCCCGCACCGGTTCATTCAGCGAAGCAACTCAGGATGCGCCTTATGCAGGTATGGCGTCAGGCTGTTTCTTCGGCTCCTGCCGTTCGGTTGCTTCGGCGTCGTGCACGATGCTGATAGTGCGCAGCAGACTGGACGGATTGACGCTGATCGAGTCGATGCCGATCTGCGCCAGGAACCGCGCGACCTCCGGATAATTGGCCGGAGCCTCGCCGCAGATCCCAACCTTGCGGCCGTTCCGCTTCGCGCCGGCAACGGCGAGGCGCAGCATCTCGAACATGCCGGGATCCCGCTCGTCGAAATCGAACGCCACGATCTCGGAGTCGCGGTCGACCCCAAGCGTGAGCTGGGTCAGATCATTCGAACCGATCGAGAACCCGTCGAACACCGCGGCGAAGGCGTCGGCCTGGATGACATTGTTCGGGATTTCGCACATCACGTAGACCTCGAGCCCGTTCTTGCCTCGCGCCAGCCCGTTGCGCGCCATGACGGCCAGGACATCCTCGGCTTCCTTCACACGGCGGCAGAACGGCACCATGACCACGAGGTTGGTCAGCCCCATCTCTTCGCGCACGCGCCGCAAGGCCTCGCACTCCAGCGCGAACCCTTCGGCATAGGCGGGATGCGCGTAGCGGGAGGCGCCGCGGAACCCCAGCATCGGGTTCGCCTCGCGCGGTTCGAACGTCGCACCGCCAAGCAGTGCGGCGTATTCGTTGGTCTTGAAGTCGGACAGCCGGATGATCACCGGCCGCGGATAGAACGCGGCGGCGATGGTGCCGACCCCCTCGGCCAGGTTCCGCACGAAATATTCCCGCGGTGAACTGAACGCCCGCGCTCGGGCCGCGATGCGCGCACGGTCATCCTCTGTCAGGCGATCAGGATGAATCAGCGCCATCGGGTGCACGCCGATGTACTCGTTGATGATGAATTCCATACGCGCCAGACCAACGCCGGCGTTGGGCATCATCGCGGTACGGAACGCCAGGTCCGGGTTGCCCAGATTGACCATGATCCCGGTCTTCGGCATCGCCAGAGTGCTGGCATCGGTGCGGGTGACCTCGAATGGGATCTCGCCATCCAGCACCGTTCCGGTCTCACCGTCAGCGCAGGAAATGGTCACGCGGGTACCCGTCCTCAGCGCGGCGGTTGCGTTCGCGGTGCCGACCACGGCGGGAACACCGAGCTCGCGGGCGACGATCGCGGCGTGGCAGGTGCGCCCACCCCGATCGGTGACGATCGCCCCGGCGGTCTTCATTACCGGCTCCCAGTCCGGGCTCGTCGACGCGGCGACCAGTACCTCACCGGGCCGGAATGCCTGCAGATCCTCATCCGTGACGACCACCCGGACCACTCCGGTGCCGATCTTCTCGCCGACGGCCTTGCCGGTGACCAGAACCGTGCCGCCGCCTTTGAGCGCATAGGACTCCAGCGCGGAAGCGACCTTGCGCGATGCCACCGTCTCGGGCCGCGCCTGAACGATGTAGAGCCGGCCGTCGTCCGCGTCCTTGGCCCATTCGATGTCCATCGGCACGGGATGGCCGGCGTGCGCGGAGTAGTGATCCTCGATGACCAGCGCGTAGTCGGCCAGCGTCAGCACCTCGCCGTCAACCAGGCAGAAGCGCTCGCGCAGCTCGGGCGGGGTTGCCTCATCCTGCGTCGTTGACCCGGTATGGCCTTCGCTCAGTGTCATGGTGAGCTGCTTCTGCCCGAGCGAGCGGCGCAGGACGGCCCGATGGCCTTGGCGGAAGGTTGGCTTGTGGACGTAGAACTCGTCCGGATCGACCTTGCCCTGCACGATATTCTCGCCGAGTCCGTATGAACCGGTGATGAACACGACGTCGCGAAAGCCGGACTCGGTATCGAGGGTGAAGATCACCCCGCTCGCCGAACGGTCGGAGCGAACCATCTTCATCACGCCGACCGACAGGCCGACCTTGAAGTGGTCGAAATGATTGTTGACACGGTAGACGATGGCGCGGTTGGTGAACAGCGACGCGAAGCAGCGACGGCAGGCCTCGAACACGTCGTCGGCGCCGGTGATGTTCAAGTAGCTTTCATGCTGGCCGGCGAAGCTCGCGGTAGGAAGATCCTCGGCCGTCGCCGAACTGCGCACAGCCACGGCGACGCCGCTCCCGTATTCGTCCTCAAGCTGGTGGTAGGCGCCGGCGATGGCCTGGCGCAGGGTCGCCGTGCCGGTGGCATCGTAGACGATCCGGCGGGCCTCGGCGCCGCGGCTGGCGAGCAGCGCCACATCGGTGACGTCGAGATCATCCAGCAGCGCATGCAGCGCCGGCCAGGCGCCGGCATCCCGCAGCGCGTCGTAGTAGGCCCGCACCGTCAACGCGAACCCGTTCGGCACGTGCACATGCTGGGCGCTGAGTTCGCGATAGAGTTCGCCGAGGGAGGCGTTCTTGCCGCCCACAAGCGGTACATCCTCAAGCCGCAGATCGGCAAACCACTGCAGATAGCCGTTCGTGTCGGTCATTGCTCAACATCCCCTCTTTCCTGGTCCGCGGCAGTCAGGCACACGCCGGCGGGGGTGCGCATTGACCTATGTCATCGCACGGCGCGGGTGGTTCGGCGGGCGTGCTCCGGTGCCGTGGGGGCCCAGGCCCGGATGCCGGTCCGCTGATCCGGATCACCGTCGGCCGCGCGTCCGGCATCGGGCGTCGGGCGTCGGGCGTCGGGCGTCAGCGCAGGACATCGCCGGCACGACATCGCAAAGCGAACGCGAGCCGCTCCGCTGGGACCGGGCCGCCAGAGCCGGACCGCTGCGGCCGCACCACTGCGGCCGCACCACTGGGGCCGCACCACTGGGGCCTGACCGCTGCGGCCGCACCACTTGGGGCACCACTGGGGGGCTCCGCTGGGGCCACGTCGCCGCACACGTCTGCAACTGCTTCGCTGGCCACCGCCGGCGCCATACCGCGGGGTCCACGCGGCGGACAACTGACTGCGCGGATACCGATCGTCGAGGACGGGACCACCGTCCGGGTTTGTGTGGGGCTATCTGTCCACCATGATCGTTGAACACTCGGGGCAGGTCGATCGCCTGAACGCAACGACCCTTTCCATGCAGTAGTTTATGTCTAAAAATCACGCAGTTCAAGCCTGAATATAGCCAAATAGCATAATAAATAGGCTATACCTGTCTGGCCTTCCCTAAATATGGCGTATTTGCAAGCATCTATGGTTGCACATTGCTCCGCCCCTGCGTACGCTGACTGTTGCAGGAAGGAGCCAGGTCATGCATGATGAGGCCGCCATCGAGGAACAGATCCGGCGCCGCTACCACCAGCCCAAGGGTGTGGAACAGTTTGGTGTCGAACCGATCCCGGAAGAGAAGAAAACCGTTCGCGGGCTGGACATTTTCTCGATCATCTTCGGTCTTTGCCTCAGTCCAGGATCAATCATGGTCGGCGGCCTGGCCGTCGTTTCGGGGCTGTCGTTCGTCGGCGCGGTCGCGGCGATCACCCTGGGGATGGCGATCGCGGTCATCCCCTACACGATCATGGCGACCGTCGGCGTCGACTACGGCCTGCCCGGGCAGGTCGGCACCCGCATGGCCTACGGCCTGCGCGGCGCCAAATGGATTCCCTCGCTGATCCGCACCATCGCATCGATCTACTGGTTCGCCTTCCAGACCGTGGCCGGATCGATCGCGCTGGTTGCGGTGCTGGAGCGCTGGACAGGTGCACACTTCTCGCTCATCAGCGTCAGCCTGTGCTTCGCCGTACTGCAGGCCCTCGTTGCGATTGTCGGCTACAACAGCCTCAAGCACCTGTCCCGCCTGGCGCTGCCGTTCAAGCTGGGGATCCTGGGCTACGCCCTCGTGCTGATGGCGACCAACCCCGATCCGCATTTCGGCCCCGCAGCGGTCCTCGGCTACGCCGGCACCTCCAAGGGGACTCTGCTGGTGTTCATCACATGGGTGAACGTCCTGGCTGCGAACTCCCTGACGATGGTGACGGATTCGGCGGATTTTTGCCGCTACACGCGCAGCCGCTGGGACATGTGGTGGGGCACCACCGCCGGCAAGCTGGGCGGCGCGTTCTTCTCCGGCGTGCTGGGCGCCTACGCGGCCGCCGCGACGATGGGCCAGACCGCGAACATGTTCCAGGTCGTCGCCGGACTGTCCACCTGGTGGCTGCCGCTGCTCGCCTTCGTCGTGGTGATCGCCCTGGACAACTGGACCATCAACGTCCTCAACCTCTACACGGGCGGCCTGTCGCTGCTGAACATCGTCGAACGTCTGGGTCGATTCTGGAGCACGCTCATCATCAGCGTCCTGGGCATCG
>DASWON010000193.1:0-27746 GCA_036398735.1 Rhodopila sp. | reverse complement strand
CCGGCGGTTTCATAGAAACCATAGATCTTGAAGTCCGCGACGCCGAAGTTCTGCTGATAACGCAGGCCGACGCCGACCTGGTTGAACCAGCGTGTGGGATCGTTGCCGGACGTGACGCCGATGCAGTTCGGTCCAGCCTGGTTGCAGGTCGTGCTCTGGAACGGGGCGCCGCCGGAGGCGTCGGTGAAGGCATTGCCTTCGTTCGGCGCATACTGCACGCCGAGGTCAAAGCCAAAGAACTGCGGTGTCAGATAGACGATTTTGCTGTTGCCATAGTCCGCTCCGGCCTGTGTCAGCCAGACGAATGGCGGCACCGCGCCGCTTGGTGCCGTCTGCTGTGACGCGCCGCCGTTGAAGATACCGGAACCGGCGTCCCAGCACTGCGACGTGAACACGCAGTTGTCGAACAGGCCGAGCACGCCGTCGCCCTGGCCGAGACGGACGAGACCGGCTCTGTCGGACGCCAGGTAGGTGAAGGCGCGGCGAACAAAGATCGTTTGCGAGGAACTGTTGGCGCTGGGGCCGGTGGTGGTGCCGGTGGAACCGCCGTTGGTGGTGCCTGTGGTGCCGGCCATGAAGTTTTCGCGCAGTTCCGCGGTGGCACCGAAACGAATGCCATTCGCCGCGACGCCGTCAAAGCCTGGGTAGAGGCGGAAGTAGGAGCCAATGCCGACCGGGTTCAGCTTGAATCCGTTTGGTGTGCCGTTGGCGTTCACACCTTTGTCGAGACTGCTGTAGTTCGCCGCAACGTCCACTTCCACGCGTCCGTTCAGGCGGATCACGATGGTGCCCGGCGCCGGCACGGCGAGAACGTTCGGTGCGTAGATGGTGCTGAGCGGTCCGGCGGCGGGGCTGCCCGAGGGTGTATTTGCGACGCCCCATGCGTTGTTGTTGTTGTTCGAGGCCGGGCCGGCGCCGTAGGGGGCAGCCAACTGACCCTGCGACGGGTTCGCTACCCCTTGCGCGTGGGCGAGCGTCATGCCTCCGCCAAGCAGGAGTGTGCTGGCTAACAGGATTCTTCGCATTCGGTGTCTCCCTATGACTCGCGGCGCGAGTCCACTTGTCAGGACATAGAAGTAACGATAACGCAATCGGGATTCCTCCCCCGCGCGCCGGTCGCGGAGTGCAATATAAATACAGGTAATGCGGTGGGAAGTATCCGTTTAAGCACTGATGTGTCGACAACACAAAAAGTGACAGAATTAGCACACTAAATTACAGCGATATAAGGGGTGCCTGATGATGATGGATATAAATACATGAACCGACTGAAAGGTCCGCTTCCAGCGGCCCGGCGGCGGGCATACAGACCCGCCGCCTGCCCTGGGCCGCGCAGCGGATCCCCCGTTACAGACCGCGGCCGAGCAATTGCGCGGGACGGCATCCCGTGCCTAACTGCCCAAAGATTCATGAACCAATCGTCATAACATTACAGTCCTGTCAGGAAGCCGCCATGCCGCGTTTCGTTCTCCTGCCCGTACTCCCGTTCGGCTTCGGCGCCACGGTCGTCGTCCCCGCCGTCACGCCCTCCACCGTTCGCTCCATCCTCCGATCCACCCTGCTCCGGGCCGTCTCCCGGGCCCTCCCCTGGGCCCTCCCCTGGGCCGTCCCCCGGGCCGTCCGGCTGATCGTCGCCTGGGCTCTCCCCTGGGCTCTCCGTTGGGCTCTCCCCGGGGCCCTCCCTTTAGCCCTCCCCTGGGTCGTTCCGCTCGGCGCCACCCTCCTCGCCCCGGGCACGGTCATCGCCGCCACCACCGAAACGGCTCATGCCACCGAACCCGTTCGCATCGGCATCACGACGATCCTCAGCGGGCCGACCGCAGATCGCGGGCAGTCGGAGCAATACGGCGCTCAACTCGCGCTGAACCGGATCAACGAGGCAGGCGGGGTGCTCGGCCGCCCTGTCGAGGCGTACTATGCCGACAACGCCTGCAAGCCGGACATCGGCGTGCCGGCGACCCGGCGGCTGATCGAGCAGGAGCACGTCCCGGTAATCATCGGCGCACTCTGCACGCCGGTGACCCATGCCATCGAACCTGTGGTGCAGGCCGCCAAGGTGCCTCTGGTGATCGCGACGTCGGCGGGCCAGGATTTTGTCGACGCCTCGGGCGCGGGGGGCAACGACTACCTGTTCAAGACCATCCCCTCGGAAGTTGACATCGCCCGGGGACTGATCCGCTTCCTCGCGGCAAAGAACGTGAAATCGGTCGCGGTCATCGCCGAGGCGGGCGGGTTTCCCCATGCCAACGCCGTGGCGATGGCGAAGGCAGCGCGCGACGCCGGCATGCGGGTCACGGCCGAGGAAACCATCACGCCTGGCAGCACCGACCTCGCGGCGTTAATGGAGAAGCTCAGGACCGGGGCGCCGGATGAATTGCTGGTCATGCCCGGTTCATCGGCCGCCGGCTTTTTCCACGCCTACGAAGCCTCGGGCTGGAAGGTGCCGATCAGCGGCCGGCTGGATTTCGCGACCGCGCTCGGGGCCGTTTCCCCGGCGTTTCGCGACGCCGGCGGCCTCGCCGGCCTGACGGGCATCGTTGTGTTCACGCCGCTGATCGACAAGCCGCGGGTGAAGGATTTCGTCACGTCGTATGAGGCGCATTACGGGCTGGTGCCGACGCAGCGCTCGTACTTCGTCTATGAGGCCACCTATCTGGTGGTGGATGCGATGCGCCGAGCGCACTCGGACAGGCCGGAGGCGATCGAGAAGGCGCTGAAGACCACGAAAATGCCCTCCGGGCTGGGCGGCACCTATGCGCCGGACGATCACAACCACGCTCACACGCCGTTGTTCATCGTGGGATTGCGGGACGCCAGGCCGGCGGTGATCGCCACGGAATAGGCGAGGTGCGGCGCGGCATCCGGTAGCGTGCGGGATTGGGTGGGGCGCAGCGTCCCGGGAGGGCCGCGCCCCCACCAGAGCCGTGCCGCCTCGATCCACGGCGCCCTGATCCACGGCGCCCTGATCCACGGCGTCCCCGAGCCATGGCGCCTCGATCCACGGCGCCCCGGTTCGCGGCACCTGGGGGAGGGCGCGCTGTCTCCTCCCGGCTGCCCCTAGCCGGCGAAGGCTCGGCGGCGGGCCAGGCGGGCGGCGATCGTCTGCCTCGTCGCCCGCAGCGCCGCGATCAGTGGCTTCTCGACCAGCAGATGTGCGAGTACGCCGGCCACAAGTGCCACGCACACTTCAAGCGCGCCCACCGCGAGCTTGTGGGCATCGACGGCAACGCCGTGCTGCTTGAGGATCTCGCTGGTCAATTCGATCGCGGTGATATGGGTCAGGTAGATCGAGTAGCTGGCGCTGCCGGCCAGCACGCACACGGGATGGCGGAAGATGCGAGCGCCTTCGAAGGCGAGAAAGCCGGTCACCAGCATCAGGGCGGGCACGCCCCAACCGAGGATACGGCTTGCCACTGCGCGGTCATTAATCAGAAACGCAGCCGCGGCGCCGGCAAGGCAGACGGCGCCGAAGCGTGGATCGAGGCGCAGGTTCCGTTTCAGGGCCTCGCAGACCAGCAGGCCGAACACGAACTCCAGGCAGAATTCGCTGAGGAACGGTGTGTCGGGACGCCACGGCAGCGGGATCGGGACCGCGGCCACAAATGCCATCGCCAGCATCGCGGCTTGATTTGTATTGCGTACCGCCGCTTTGAGCAGGATGGCATACAGCCCGTAGAACAGCAGTTCGTATCCGAGGGTCCAGGCCGGGTAGTAGATCGGCTTGAGCAGCGGGTCGACGCCGGGGAGCAGGATCGCCGACACTGCGAGGGCCTTGGCGTCAGGGACGAGATGCCACGCCCAGAAGCGGAACCCGATATACGCCAGGCTGGCGACCCAGTAGAGCGGGACCACCCGGATGAACCGCTTGACGCCGAACGCCGTCGCCGTCTCCCCTGGCTTCGTTGACAGTCCGATGACAATACCGCTGATGACGAAGAAGACATCGACGCCGGCGGCTCCGACCATGACTGTGCCGCCAAGACCGGTCGAGGTATGATGCAGAACGACGGCCGCCGCGGCGATGAACCGCAGAAAATGGATGGAATACAGCATGTTCCCGGTCGCGGCCGCCCTCGCCATGAAGCAGGAGACCCTATAGAACCCGCTTCGACAAAACAATGCAGTCGTCGGGCCGCTATTTTGATGTTCTGACATGGACTTGGAAGGTCGAAACGCGTCCCGAGGACGGGCCTCGGGCTCTGGCGCCCCTGCCGCTGCAGCCCGCGCCTCCCGGCTATGGCGGGCTTCGGGGCGCCGGGCGGCTGGTGCCGTTCCACGTGGCCTCACCGGATTGCGGCAACGATGCTGGGAGCGTTCGCCGTGATTAGTCTGACGGCGATGGCACCGAGCGTGATGAGGACACCAGGATAAGGCCGGGGTCGCGAGGTCTGGCCGGTCCGGCCATGCCGTATCGCGGCCCGGGAAGGGGCATTATGCGGCGGACGCAGCGGGTCAGCGGTCCAACGAGGCACGAACGGGTCGCAGCGCAATCTCGCGCGCTTTCCTGGCGTGGCGACCTCGGGATCGGGGACCTCGGGCCGGGTCGGCCGATAGACTGGGTCCGGTGGCGAGCCGCGCCCGTGACGGGCCAGAGCCATTGACGGGGGTGTGATGAGCGAGCGGCGCTGGTAACGATCTGAAAGTGCCGGACCGGGGCTTATGACAGACCGGGGCTTATGACAGACAGGGTCGATGACGGGCCCCCGATCGATGACGGGACCGGGGTTTGGTGACGAGACCAGGGTGGGCTGACAGAGTGGGCCGTTGATTGAGAGCAGAGGCTGGCGCATGACGGATTTTGTTTCTGATGGCGATCAACGTGCCGCCGGCCGCCATCTGGTGGCCGCGATCGAGGTCATCGCCGCAACGCTGGCGGCATCGGTCGTCGCGGCGACCCTGATCTGGCAGTGGCGCCATTATTTCGCGATGCCGTTCTACGACGATCTGTTCGATCGCCTGCGGTTCTATCGCGCCTTGCCGGACATGCAGGCACTGCTGGCGTACCTGATTTCGCCGCACAACGAGCATCGCATCATGACCACCCGCCTGATCGCGCTTGCCGACGAGAGCCTCTTTTCCGGCCGCGAGCACACTCAAGTTATCGTAACGAATTTGCTCCAGGCGGCTTCGGCCTATATCATATACCGTTTCGTATTCCTGGCGGAACTGGGGCGCGACGTCGGGGTATCCCGGCGCCTGCTCATCGGCGCCTCGATCCTGCTTCTGTTCATCAATCCCAACCATTTCTATACGCTTGTGGTTCCATTCCAGGCGCAGCACGCGATCATGGCGTTCCTGGCAATCGTCGCCGCGACGATCACCAGCCGAACGACGTTGTCGGAGATGTCGCCACGGGAGCAGTCACGCCTGCTGATCATTCTGCTGGGGATCGCGGTTGTGGCAACGTTCACCCTTGGCAACGCTCCGGCCATCCTCATCTCCGCCGCGGCGACGGCGTTCGTTTCGCGTTGCCGGCGGGGCTTCGTCGCGCTGCTCGCGGTCCTGGCGGTTGCCCATACCGTGATCGTCCTGGTCACCACGCATGCCGTCGGCGCGCCGGCCCACGATCCGGTGAAAATCGCGAAATTCGCACTGCTGTACTGGGGGGCTCCGTTTCTGCGGTTCGAATCCTGGCCCAGCCCCTATGTCACGTGGGGGCCGTCCGAGCGTGTCGGCGCCGATCTTGCCGGGGTGTTCGGGGCGGGCGTGCTGCTCACTGCGGTGGGGTTCGGCCTGTTGCGGCTGCTGCGGCCGCGGTTCGGCGGCCGGGTGGCGACATTCGGCTTCATGATCCTGGTTGTTGTCGTCGTGACCGGCCTCGCGGGCGCGTATTCGCGGGCGCAGTTCGGAATCCTGGAGGGGGCCAACAAGAAATACGCGTCATTCGCAGCACTTGGATGGTTGGGTGTCGCGGCCGTGTTCGTAGGTGTCGCGCGGGAGCGTCCGGCCTTTCAGCGCCGGCCCGAATTGCCTGTGCTCGCCGTGCTGCTCGTCGTCATCCTGCCGCTTTCGATACTGGGCTACATGCGCGAGACACGCATCTGGCAGAAAATGATCGACCGCAACTGGGAGGCGAGCCTTGCGGTCTTCCTGCATATCGATGACCACGGGCATCTGCACGACCTCTATACGGACGAGGCGGAACTTCGGACGTTCGTCGCCTATATCGAACCACGGGGCAGGGGCATATTCTCTGATTTTCCGTTCCGCTGGGGTGATGACATCCAGGCTGTCCTGGCCGCTCGGAGGCCCGAGAGCTGTCGCGGCGGCGTCGAGCAGATCACGCAGATCCCAGCTCAGGACCTCACGGACGTGTTCAAGGCTCCTGGTACCGCCGGGCTGATTTCAGGATGGGCGTGGATGCAAAAGGAATACGCACCGCCCGAGACGATCGTCGCGGTCGACGGGCAGAATCATATCGTCGGCGTCGCGCGCACCACCCGGACGAGTGCCAGCGCCGAGGAGTGGCTCGGGCAGAAGATCGACCAGAACGTGGGTTGGTTCGGTTTCGCGCGATGGGTGGGGCCGCCGCCGGCGGCGTTTTTCGCACTGTCGGCGGACGGGGAGCACGTCTGCGCGTTTGGACCCCCGGGAAGTATTCGCTGAAGCAGCAAGGGACGTGGGTTCCAGGCGGAAGACGCCCGCGGCCCCTGGTTTGACGGCCGGTGCCGCTGACGCGGATGCAGGCGCCGCGGCTCATGATATGATACCGTAACATTCTGCGACGGATTCGTCCTGACGGAATTGTCCTGCTTGTGCCGAGTGTGGCCCGGCCACCAACGACTTGCGGGGTTTCGACGTTCAGGGTCCAGGTTGCGGGTGAGCGGGCGAACTCCTGCTTGCGTGCCACCTCACCCGGCACTGGCCAGAACGGGGGCGGCCTGCCGGCGATCCGTGGCCGTGGTACAGCTGACTCAGCGGTGGCCGTCGCACGGCTGAGTCAGCGGCGGCGGTCTGCCGGCGATTGTCGCACGGCTGACTCAGCGGTGGCCGTCGCACAGCTGACTCAGCGGCGATTGCCCCTGGCGCGTTCGGTGAGCGTACGTAACGGTGCGGTGAGACGCCATGAGGTCGATCTGTGCACAGCGGTCAGGGCCGCGGTGGCCGCGGCTGCTTCGGCCTGCAGGCGCACATTGATGGCCTTGACCCGGTCGGCCTCTTTGCGAATCAGACCGGATTGACGAATACAGGCGTCGAGCGTCGCCTCCAGGTTCTGCCGCACCCGCTCCAGTTCCGCGCGCGCAGCCGTCGTGTTCTCCCTTTCCAGGAGAATTTGCCGTTGACTTTCACGCTGCTGCTGCGCGAGCGCGTCGTGCAACGCCGCGATTTCGCTTCCTAACCTGTCGGCCTCCACGCGGCGGCTTTCGGTCTCCTGCCGCAGTCTTTCCACCTCGAGGCGACTGGTGTTGGCGTCGTTACCCAGCCGTTCCGCCTCGATGCGGCTGGCCATTGCCTCGCTCGCCAGTCTCTCGGCTACGGCGCGGCTGGCATCGGCGTCATGTTGCAGCCGTTCGGCCAGGACGCGGCTGGCATCGGCCTCGTGCTGCAGTCTTTCCGCAAGGCCGCGGCTGGCACCGGCCTCGTGCTGCAGCCTTTCGGCAGCGGAACGGCTGGCATCTGCCTCCTCGATGCAGAGCAGCCCGCCGGATCGTGCGGCCGCGCTGGGGCGAAGAACTTCCGGCACGTATTGCGGCTTGTTCAGTAATGCGAGTGCCAGGTCGTCGGCGGTCTCGATGTCGAGCAGCAGTTCGCCCGGTTCAAGCCTGATGCGCTCGAGCCGATCCAGTGCGTCGCCTTTTATGCCCACCAGAGCGGCTTCGCGCGCGGGACCGAAGATGTTCTCGGCCGAGGCGTTGAAGTTGCCCTGGTTGAAGGCGCGCACCACATGCGCCATCACGCGGTAGCCCGCTGCCTTGAGTGCCCGCACGGTCGGCAGTCCGCTGTGGATCGAGTTGCATTCCGCGTAGATCACCGGGGCACAGCGCGTGAGCGTGCGCTGGGCGCCGCGCAGCACCGGTTCCTCCATGCCCTCGGCGTCGATCTTGATCAGGGCGCACCTGGCGAGATCCAGTGAATCGATGGTGATCGCGCGCACGTCGACGTCAGGCGGTTCCGTCTCGTTGGCCGAGCCGGCGTCGCCGGGGAACAGGGTTTGCAGCAAGGAGGCGCTGCCGAAACTCTGCTGGCGGTCGATCTGGATCGAATGGATCGCGACACTGCCCGCCTCACAGGACATCACGGCGTTTTCGAGGGTGACATTGCCGATGCCGTTCGCCGCAACATTGCTTTGCAGCACTTTGAATGTGGGTATCTGAGCCTCAATGGCGACCACCCGGCCCGCGGAGCCGACAAAGCGGGAAAAAGCGAGTGTGTGGGTGCCGATATACGCACCGACATCCAGCACGACTGCGCCCTCATCAATGAATGAGTGAAGAAAGCGTAACTCGTTCTCAGCCCATTCACCATAATGCAGTAACGACTGCGTTACCGCGCCGGTGTCATTGGCGAATACCATCAGGCGTCCGTAGCGGGTGTCGACCTTGCGAAAGAGTGCGGCGTCGGCAGTCGGTTCCATGGGTACTGCTCCGGCAAGGGATGAGCTTCATGTGGCAGTACTATGATGGGGTCAACCATGGCAGAACCGCGGCCGGGCGCTGTCATCGCGAGACGATGATCAAATCTCGGCGCATGCGCCCCGCGGGTGGACGCCGCCGGACACATGCGCCGTTCAGCCGAACCGGACTATCGGTGACGCAGCCACTTCGACAGAAAGCGCAGCGGCGCCGTCACCCGCCAGGAGGTCGAGCCGTACACAATCCTGAAGACATTATCGGCGTGCGCCTCGGCATTCTCCGCGCGTGCTTGGGTCATCGCCAGCTCGGATCGGACGCGTTCGAGTTCGCGATGGATGTAGATGGCCTGGGTGCGCATGCTCTGCATCATGCGAAAGGCCAGTGTATCCTTTTTCTGGGCGATCCGGTGCGCCAGGGCGATGCCGGAGGCGTCGCCGCCTTGCTTCGTGAGAGCGAGCACCGTGCGGGCATCCGCGACCGCCTCCCGCGTCTGCTCCAGAAAGTGTCGTCCCGCCCGGCCGTCCGGTTCGAGATAGGTGCCCTCGCACCATTCGTTCCACGAGTGAATGAATACGATCCTCTCCTCCGGCGCATAGCGATCATGGGTGTCCAGCAACGCGCGGGTCAGCCACGTCCTGTAGTCGTCACCGCCGGCATTGATGTGGACCATTGCCTCCGACGCATAGCGCGGCGTGTTGTCCCACGGCAGCATGACGGTGCGAAAGCGCTTGTACTCCGGAAGAACGCGGCTCATGTGGTATCGCGCGAATTTCGGGTAGTCGACGATGCGGCCGCGGAAGTCCTCGCCCATGCGCGGGCGCTCCGTCTCTTCACAGATCACGCTTTTCGGCACGATGTTGGACGGGATCTCATAGGCCGCGTCAAAGCCGAACAGTCGCGGGTGCAGGGGATTGGCTGTCCAGTCGTCGACCATGACCAGGTACAGGCCGGGAAACCCGTGCCTGACGATCTCGTTGCGCCAAAGGTCTGTTGTCGCGCTGATGTCGGGGAACAGATGCGTCTTGTAGACCATCAGTACCGGCTTGCCGTCGACCTTCTCGTAGCGTTCGTCGGCGAACACGTCCAGCAGGCTGCGAATGAAGACGAGATCGTCTTCCGCCGAGTGCTGCTGCGCTATGATGACCTCGTTGTCGCCGCCGTCCCAGCGCCGCGACCAGTTCTCGTTGGCCCACAGAAAGAAGAATGGCGCCTTGATGTCCGAGTCGATATAGTTCTGTATCGGCTTGTAGAGCAGCTTCCGCCCATTGAAGTAGTAGTAGTAGAAACAGAATCCGGAAATGCCGTGGTCATTGGCGAGGCGGACCTGCTCCCGCATCACCTCGACCGCTCTCAGATCGTAATAACCAAGCTCCCCGGGGACGCGCGGCTGGTAGTGTCCGTCGAACAGCGGCTTCGCGCTGATCACATTGTTCCACTCGGTGAAGCCCATCCGGTGGCCCTGGTTGTTTTCCTCGATGGGATGAAACTGCGGCAGGTAGAACGCGAAGATGCGTGGCATCTCCCGGGTCACGTCCGGGCCCACGGACGCCACGGTGATGTCGTCGCAGAACGGCGACGAGGGCGCGCCAGCGCCTTCCCATGGGGAGGTGGCCAGGATTTCAGACGGTACGACCTGCGGGACCACCGGCGTCGGTTGCCGTCCTTCATGACGTCCCACATGCAGGTAGTGCAGCAGCGGATTGACCCCGGCGCGCGCCACGTCATCATGGCGCTTCAGATACTCTGCGGTATTGAAGTCCGGGCCGGGCGAATAGCCAAGCTGCCCGCCGCGGGCGACGAAGTGGTCGAGAGGCTCCATCCCGCTGCTCAGCACGTCCGGGTAGTGCACCACGTACCAGGAACGATTGTACAAGCCGCATCCCTCGATGGCCGCCCGATCATCGTGGCTGACCCGGAGCGTCGCTGAGGCCTCGACGGGAAGCGGCGCCGCGGCGGAGCGGGTCTGCCGGCTGTCGCGTTCTTTAAGAATGCTGCTGATATACTGAATCGCCTCCTTCACCTGGGGGATGGCGATTTCACGCGCCGGCCCCACCGCATTGCGCACCAGCTTCACTTCAGGCGAGTCGGAGGCGTAATAACCGGTAAACGGGTTGTACTGCCGGAACATGCCCAGCCGACCAAGCAACACCACACCGGGCGTTTGCACGGCATTCGCCAGATGGGCGGGCCCGCTGTCCACGCCGACGAACAGGCGCGCCCGCCGGATCACCTCGGCGGTTTGCAGGATCGGCGTCCGGTTGAGCAGATCGATGGCCAGTCCATCGAGCGGGGAGGCGGCGTCTGACCGGCCGGCGCCGACCTCGACGATCGGCAGCCCCAGGTCCGTCCTGATCCACTCCGCCACCGCGCGCCAGTTGCCGCTCGGCCAGTCCTTCGCGAAGTCGTTCGACTGGCGGTGGATGACGCAGTATTCGGCCGGCAGTCCGAGAGCATCGACAGCGCCCTCGTGTTCCGGGCCCAGATAGAGACGCGGCTGGGCGGACAGCCGCGGCAGGCCGGCGCCAAGCGAGAACGCCTCCAGCAATGCACCGTAGTCGAACCATTCATAGGCATTGATGAACGGGTTGCCGTGTTCCTTGACCAGTGGAACCATACAGTGCTGGCAGATCCGATAGTTGACGTGCAGGTCGACGATGACGCCGTATTCGCCGTGCTTGCTGAGCCTGATCCATTCGGTCAGGCACTCCAGCGGAACGGTCTCATCAATGTGCGGGTTTGTGTCGATGAGTTCACGAAATTGCGGCAGGACCGCCCAGGAGATGTGAGCATCGGGGTATTGGTCCCGGACATACCGGCTGACAGGCTCGCAGGCGACAATATCCCCGATATGTTCGATGAGACCAATAATAATCCTCACATATTCCCCCAAAGAACCCAGGCCCAGGCCGGATGACCGGAACCATACCTCAACCTGAATTTACCGTTAGTGTTCGCAGATTATCCTGGCCGTCGACGGGGTGCAACGACCGTACCAACGGAATTCACCGGCCTGCAAACACTCTCGCTGCAGCAACGAACGGCGCATGCGGTCGGTTTCAACCGGCGGCCAGACGCGCCGGCGAGGCGGGTTTTTTCTGCAGCGCCCGGGCGGCAGCCATGGCCGCGTCGCTGCGCGTGGAACATCACGCCGTTGTTATGCGATATATCATGTTTCGATCGGCGCCGGTGTATGGCGCGCCCCGTTCGGACGCGGCGAACTGATGCCGGCCAGCCGGGTGGCTGGCTCTCCGAGGACCGGCACCGGCTGGTATCGCATTGTTTTCGCGCGCGACGTCGCGCCAAGCCGGAGATTGTGATGGCAGGCGCCAGCCACCGGCAGATGGTCCTTCAAGAGGGGCGGCCGGCCGCCACGCGATAATCGGGGCGCACAGGAACGCCAGCCCCGCGCGTTCCCAGGCGTCGCCAGGTCCGACGTCACCAGCTTGGCAATATCAGGCGGCGTGCCTGGCAAGAAAGACCAGCTGGTTGGTGGTCAGCGCTTCAGGCGTGTAAATTTCCTTGATCTCGTCAGGGATATCCAGCTCATCGTGCGTCCGATACTCACGGATGATCTCGAATCCCGCTTGCCGGGCGGCCCGAAGCAGCTGCGGCGCGGTGGCGCGATTGAGCGTCTCATAAACCCACTTCAGGTGGTTCGCGTGCTCGTCGCTGTCGGCACTGGCCCGCAGCGCGGCGTAGAATAGGTCCTGCTGCATCGACAGGTGCGCCCAGGGCGCGGGAACCCATGGTTTCAGGTGCGAGCCCTCGGCCGAATAATAAAGCGGCGTGGTCTGCAGAAACATCACGCCGTGCGGCCGCATGACCCGTTTGATCTTGCGGAAGCAGTCACTGATCAGGTCCTGGCTGACGTGTTCGAACACCGACCAGCTATAGACGACATCGAATTGACCGAGTTCCTCGAGCGAGGAATCGGGACCGGTACGAACGAGCTCCAGGTTCTGCGGCAGGCGCTCGAGGCCAAGCTGCGCGCGGGCATTGGGCAGGCAGTTGTCGATTTCCTCGTGGGTTTCAACACCGACGACGCGGCGGGCGCCGTGACGCAGGGCGATCCCGAGTGCCATCGTCGCCTCGCCGCAGCCGAAATCGAGCACGTCGCGGCCCGCCAGCCCGCCGTGCTCGCGCACCCATTCAGCGATGACGTCGGGCACGCCCACGAACTTGTTTTGGTAGACCGCGTCCACCGGCTGGCGCGGCGTGCGGATTTCGGCTGTGCCCTCGTGGTCGCTCAACTGCGTGAACCTCCGGTCGCCGGCCAGTCGTCCGGCAGCGTCCGCGTTCCGCCGTGAAAAATCTAATCACAAACGCCCGAACCGCCTGATCCCCAATCAGCCTGATCCCCAACCAGCCTGATCCCCAACCAGCCTGATCGAAGTGCTACCAGTCTGAAAACAGAGCGGCCTCGACCGTCGCGGCCTGGCGATCCCAGCCGTACCGCTCGCGTGCCTCCGCTCGGGCGCGGGGCGCGATATCGGCGCGGTGCTCCTGCACCCGGCACAGGACTTCCCGCAGTACCCTTTCCCAGGCCTGGGATTCGGCGAGCCAGCCGTTCGCGCCGCTGCGAATGATGCCGCGGTAGCTGTGGGTCGGGGAGGCGATCGTCAGCGTCCCGGTAATGGCGGCCTCGAACCACTTCAGTTCAGACTTGCAGTTGGTGAAGGGATTATCCTGCAGCGGCACGACGCTGACCTCGACGGCGCCGATCTCGCGCTGCAGGTTCATGAAGTCCTGCAGCGGCAGCGATTCGATCCGGCTGCGATGGCGGGCGAGATCGGAGCCTGGCTCAAGAAAACCGACGACCCGGAGCCACAGCGAAGGATCGTCGTCCATCAGGTGGGCGATGGCGGGCGACACCAGCGCGAAGTCGCGGTCGTGGGACGGCGAGCCGCTGAAGTACGCGAGGTGGGTACGACGATCCCGTGCCCAGGCGGTCGCCGCCTTGGCCTCCCAGATGCGGTCCGAGATCTCCTGCTGCTCGCGGTTCAGGAAGTTCGGGATCACCCGGGCGGGCTTGCCCGACCAGGCTTCGGCCCGGCCCGCCAGATAGGCGTTGGTGACAAGGGCGCCGTCGCACAGCGCGTAGGTGGCGCCGACGCGGGAGATGTAGGCGAACCAGTAGTCCCAGGTCGCCGGGTTGGTCATGTCCACGCCGAGCGTGTCGACCAGCAGATGAGTGTAGGACGGGTCGAAGACGAGATCATCCGTATCGAACAGGACGCGGCGGTTCCGTGCGCGGGCCTGGGCGGCGACGCGGGCGATGCGATCGGTGTAGAGCGAGTTGCGGCCGAACACGAGCACGTCGCAGGCGTCGAGCACATGTCCCATCCGGTCGACGTCCGCGTCGGTGAACCACGCGGCGGAGGGGCCGCGTCCCGCCGCATGCACGGTCAGTGACTGGGCGACGTTATAGCATCTGTATCGAAATGTACTCGTATCTGGTACGGAATAGAAATATGCCGCCCGCGGCGACCCGCGCAGCAGCAGCGCCATGCGCTCGTCGAACGAAACGTCCCAGGGTGCGTGGTAGGCGACAGGCTGGATACTGGCGGCGTACATCGGCGTCAGCGCGCCGCCCAGTCGACCAGCCGCTCGACCGCGGGGGCCATCGAGACCGCCCAGTCCCGCTGCAGCCCATTGCGGGCGAAGTTGGCCGCCCGAGCCACCGGATCGGCCGCAAGGGCGGTGGCCTCGCGCAACGCCGCGACCAGCGCGGGGACGTCAGGGTCGGCGCACAGGATGTTGGGCGAATAGCGGTCGAGGTCGCGTTTGCGGCCGAAGCGGTTGGTCACCACAACGGCGCCGCTGGCCGCCAGATCGAGCGGCGGATAGCTGGGATGCGGGGTGTACATCAGCGACATGCCCACCTCCATGCGGCGCACGAAGGCGGCGTAGTCAGGCCAGCTCATCGGGCCCGGAAATACCGGGTGCACGCCGCGCGGCAGGGACAGCGGACCGGCGCCATGCCCGGCGAAATGAAACTCCCACTCGGCGGGATCGAGTATGCCTTCCTCGATCGCCGCGGACAGCGCCTCCAGCCCGCGCCAGTACAGATTCCGCACGTTGTTGGGCCGGGCGTAGAAGAAGAAGCCTCGTTTCTCACCGGCCGTGCGGGAGCCTGGGCCGGCCGGATGGTAGAGCCGCGTCGGAAACGACGGCTCGAACGCGGTGGCGCCTGGCGCCATTGCGTCGTCGCGGAGGTGGGCCAGCAGCAGTTCGGAGTTCACGAGGTAGAGCAGGCCGGGATCAGACAAGGTTTCGCGGCAGCGCAGCTGGTCATCGCCCAGCGGGTAGAACATGCGCTCGTCCTCCTGCAGGAGGTAGGCGATCCGGGCGCGGGGGATCGACTGGCGCGTGGACCACGTGGTCCACCAGGAGGTGGTCAGGAACAGATCGTCCGGTGATGCCGGTACATCGCGGCCGGTGCCGGCGCCGTTGCGGGGGGCATGCAGGAACTCGATGTTGCTGTCCCAGGGGATGCCATGAACGCTCAGGACGGCATCGACGTTGGCGACGGTCGGCGGTTCCGTGCGGGTGACGATGCGCAGGCCGGCATCCATCCGCCGCGCGGCGAGTGCCGCCAGGATCAGGGCCGTGCCGACGCCGCCGTAGAGGCTGCCGACGTTGATGCTGTCGGTCACGACGGTCAGCCGGCGGCCGTCGGAGCGCGGAACGGCAAACACGGGAAGTGGGGCAAGGTCAGGAAAACGCTTGGCCAGCAAAGCGCTCGATGACGGCGGACTGCCGTCGACGGCTGTCGCGGTCGGCGGCACCTGGCCTCGCGCGACGGCGCGCCGGGCTCGCAGCCGGGCGGGAAGCTGCAGCGTCGCCGCCCACCACAGGACGCGCAGGACCTGTCGCGCCCGGCGACGGATCGTCCGCGACGCGGTTCCAATCCGAGCCTCGGTTGCGGCGGTAACGGTTTCGGTCACCGCCGCGCGGTTCGCCTGGGCCGTCAGCGTGCCATGCCGGGCGAGGACGAGCGAGGCCTGCAGGCTCGCCATGGCGGCCCGAGCGGCCGTCAGATCGGTGACGCTCTGCTCAAGCTCGGCACGCGCCGAGGCGGCCTCCGCCCGGACCAGCATCAGGGCGGCTTCGGCGGTCTCGGCTCGGTGCCGCTGCTCATCGCCGCGCGCGGCGGCCTCGGCGAGGGCCGCCCGCAGTGCCGCGTTTTCCCGCTCCGATTCGCTCAGCCGCTCCTGTGTGCCGTGCAGCGCGGCGCCCACTTGGGAGAGGGCGACCCGATGCCGCACGCGATCGGCGAAGGCGACCAGTTCGCGCTCCGACCGGCCGGTCTCCGATCGCTCGAGGATGTAGGCATGCGGCGCGAGATAGCCCGCGTCGTGCGTTACATTGGGCGCCAGGCCGGCCTGCGCCCACAGCGCGAGCCAGTAGGCCGGTGGCCGCACGTTGATGTGGGTGGGTTCGTCCAGATCGCTTGGCGTCGAGGAAAACAGAATGCGCGGTGCGGCGGCCGCCAGGACGTGCACGGCCTTGATCGCCTCCGCCTCCGGCATATGCTCGAGGACCTCGATGCAGGTGATCAGGTCATATTCCGCATCGAGCGGATCGGCGATGGAGCCGACCTCGCACCAGGGGCGGATGTCGGCGCGGACCTGGCTGATGGCCCAGGTGGAGATGTCCCGGCCATGCGCCTCGACGCCGCGGTCCCAGAACGACTCGACCAGAAGTCCGATGGCGCAGCCCGCATCGAACACCCGGCGCGGGGCGAAGGAGCGGATCAGCGCGTCGGCGACTCCGCCGAAGAACCGGAGCCAGTGGTCGGTGCGGGCGTAGGGGATTGGGCCGCAGCGGTGCGCATAGTAGTCGGGGCCGTAATCGGCCGAGGGGTCGGTCGCGGCGGCATCGCGCTCTAGAGATTCCGGCATGCGCTCGAGCTATAGGTTCCGAGCTGAACCGTCAATCTGGTCAATGGCTTATCCGGGAGGGCATGGCTGACAAGTCGATGAACCATGGAACCTGGGGCAAGGTTCGGGCCGGGCGGGCTGACATTCCCGCGATCGCATCATCCGGCGGCGGCGAGCGGATCAGATACCGGAGATGGTGGTGGAGCTGAGGGGAATCGAACCCCTGACCTCCTCATTGCGAACGAGGCGCTCTCCCAACTGAGCTACAGCCCCATCGCCGGTGACGCGGCTCCACGCAGGATGCCGGTCGCGAGGCGCCCCTAATGATCGGAGCGTTCGTCGAAGTCAACAGCGAAAGTCGATGCTGTCTCATGTGCGTTCCGAGAGCGTCTCCCACACATCGCCCGCGGGTGGCAGGCCCATGATATGGCGTCGGTGCCAGAGCGCGTAGAACAGCAGCTTCCAGCAGGCGAAGCCGTGCCGCCAGCGGCTGATGTCGCGGAACAGCGCCTCGACCTTGTCGGGATGGGCGATTTCGGCCACCCCTGGCTGCGCCGCCACGAGAGGCCCGAGGCGGGAGCCCTTCGCCTTGATCCACGCGCCGACCGGCACGGTGAAGCCGGATTTCGGCGCGAAGGGCTGGGCCGCCGGCTGGTTCTTTTCCAGCCACTTGCGCAGGATCCATTTGCCCATGCCGCGCCGCAGTTTCATGTGATCCGGCAGGCGGAAGGCCGCGGCCATCACGCCCTTGTCGAGGAACGGGGTCCGCCCTTCCACCGCGTGCGCCATCATGCAACGGTCGAGCTTCAGCAGCAGGTCGTGCGGCAGCCAGTCGGCCATGTCCAGCGCCTGTGCCGCCGCCAGCGCGGAGCGTCCTCCATCGGCCGCCCGGATCTCGGCGGCTGTCATGCCGTCGCGCCAGGCGGTGGGACGGTTGCGCAGGACCGGAACCTTGTCGAAGCTGCCGTCCGCCCACATCGTCCGGCCGCCGCGCCACCATGGCAGTGTCGCCTGGCGGTAGCGCTTGTAGCCGCCGAAGATCTCGTCGCCGCCCTCCCCGGTGAGCACCACCTTCACGTCCTGGCGGGCCCGCCGCGCCAGGAACCATGACGGGATGATGGCATAGTCCATCGTGGGGTCGTCCATGGCCGCGACGATTTCCGGCAGATGCTGCCAGACCATGGCTTCGGTCACCTCGATCGCTTCATGCCGGGCGCCGACCGCGCGAGCGATGGCGGCGGCCTGGTCGCGTTCATCGGCCGCACCCGGCGCGTCGAAGCCTGCCGTGAAGGCCAGCACAGGCTGCTCATTCAGCCGCGCCATCAGCGTGATCAGGATTGCGCTGTCGATGCCGCCGGACAGGAACATCCCGTATGGCACGTCGCTGCGCTGGTGCAGGTCGACACTCTCCATCAGGGCCTGGTCCAGACGCTGCATCGCGGCGGTCTCGTCGATGTCCTCGGGCGGCCCGGCCGGGATGGGGTCGAGACGCCTGCGCTCCAGGATGTGCCCGTCGGAGCAGGTGATGGTCTCACCCGGCAGCACGCGCTGGATGCCTTCGAAGATGGTGTCGGCGCCGGTCGTGAACTGCAGCTGCAGCAGTTCCTCCACGGCGGCGGGGCGCAGCGCGCGCTTGACCAGCCCCGCTTCCAGCAGCGCCTGCGGTTCGGAGGCAAACGCGAGGCCGCCCTCGATCGTGGCGATGTAAAGCGGCTTGATGCCGAACGGATCGCGCGACAGCGTGATGCTCCGGCGCACGCGTTCATGGATGGCGATGGCATACATGCCGCGAAGCTGCTTCGTGTAATCGACGCCATCGCGCATCCACAGATGCAGCGGCGGTTCGCAGTCGCTGTTGGTGGCGAAGTGCACGGCCGGCAGCGATTCGCGCAGTTCGCGGTAGTTGTAGATCTCGCCGTTGGCGACCAGCGTGGCGGGACCGGCGAACAGCGGCTGGTCGCCGGTCACCAGGTCGATGATCGCAAGCCGGTTGTGCAGCAGCGCGACTCGACCCATCACGGCGTGGCCGCTGCCGTCGGGGCCGCGGTGATGCAGGGCGCCGATCAGCTTTGACAGCACGCGGGGATCGGGCAGGGCTGCGCCGGGGGAAAGGATCAGGCCAGCGATGCCGCACATAATATAAGAGAGTCTCCAAATCCGGGCTGCCCGAGTGCGTCGAGCGATAGCGTAATCAGGCGGTCCTGTCGCGTTGGTTTGCGCGGCAGGTTCACCTGTCTGTCTACTCCGATCATCCGCACAGAGCATCAGCGATGCACGTTTTGGTCATATCGCGCGGCCTGGACGCTTGACTCGGCTCGGCCGGGCTTCTAGAGATCGCGCCCTCGGCCGACCCAAAGGTTTCCTTAGGGGATGGTCGCCGGTTCGCAGGCACAGGACGCAAGCGGCGCCGCCCTTCCGAAAGGTTTGGGCTTAGGCCGTCTGCCTACGTCACCCCGCTGGATGGGATTGCCCCATGCCGGCGGGCTTTGTCTGTTACACGGCGGCCGAACCAGAACCCGCGGTGAAGCGCGAACGGAAAGAGAAAGAGGTCAATGCCGACCATCAACCAGCTTATCGCCCATGGGCGCGAGCGGCCGAAGTCCCGGAACTCGGTTCCGGCCCTGCAGGGCTGCCCGCAGAAGCGTGGGGTTTGCACGCGCGTCTACACGACGACGCCGAAGAAGCCGAACTCGGCGCTGCGTAAGGTGGCGAAGGTGCGGCTGACCAACGGCTATGAAGTCGTGAGCTACATCCCTGGCGAGGGTCACAACCTCCAGGAGCACTCGGTCGTCCTGATCCGCGGCGGACGCGTGAAGGACCTTCCGGGTGTCCGTTATCACATCCTGCGTGGCGTTCTCGATACGCAGGGCATCGCAAAGCGTCGTCAGCGCCGGTCGCTGTATGGCGCCAAGCGGCCGAAGTAAGGGGCGATCCTATGTCTCGTCGTCACCGCGCGGACAAGCGCGAAATCCTGCCGGACGCGAAGTTCGGCGACATCGTCATCAGCCGGTTCACCAACGCGCTGATGTATGATGGCAAGAAATCGGCGGCCGAGGGCATCGTCTACAGCGCCCTCGACGTGCTGAAGCGCCGCGGCGGCAATGCCGCCGATCCGGTGCGCATGTTTCACGAGGCGCTGGACAATGTGAAGCCGGCTGTCGAAGTCCGGTCCCGGCGTGTCGGCGGTGCCACCTACCAGGTGCCGGTGGAAGTCCGCGCGGAGCGGCGCCAGGCGCTGGCGATCCGCTGGATCATCGATGCCGCTCGCAAGCGCGGGGAGCATACGATGCAGGATCGTCTGTCGAATGAGCTGCTGGACGCGGTGAACAACCGCGGTTCGGCGGTGAAGAAGCGTGAAGATACCCATCGGATGGCCGAGGCCAACAAGGCTTTCAGCCATTACCGCTGGTAGCGCCTGGTCACGCGAGACGAATATCGGGGCGTGTGAAGCAGGCTCCGGAACTCTGGATACGGCACAACCCAACAGATCCGGTGGATCTACGGAGATACGACGATGGGTAAGGCGAAATTCGAGCGGAACAAGCCGCACTGCAACATTGGCACGATCGGCCACGTCGATCATGGCAAGACGTCGCTGACGGCCGCGATCACCAAGGTGCTGGCCGAAACCGGCGGTGCCACCTACACGGCGTACGACCAGATCGACAAGGCGCCGGAAGAAAAGGCCCGTTGCATCACGATCTCGACGGCCCACGTCGAGTATGATACCAAGAACCGCCACTACGCCCACGTCGACTGCCCCGGCCACGCCGACTATGTGAAGAACATGATCACCGGCGCCGCGCAGATGGACGGCGCGATCCTGGTGGTGTCCGCCGCCGATGGCCCGATGCCGCAGACCCGGGAGCACATCCTGCTCGCCCGCCAGGTCGGCGTGCCCGCGCTGGTGGTGTTCCTGAACAAGTGCGACATGGTCGACGATCCCGAACTGCTGGAACTGGTCGAGATGGAAGTGCGCGAACTTCTGTCCTCCTATCAGTTCCCCGGCGACGATATCCCGATCATCCACGGCTCGGCTCTGTGCGCTCTGGAAAACAAGCAACCGGAACTCGGCCATGACGCGATCCTCAAGCTGATGGAAGCGGTTGACGCCTACATCCCGCAGCCGGAGCGCGCGACCGATCGTCCGTTCCTGATGCCGATCGAAGACGTGTTCTCGATCTCCGGCCGCGGCACCGTGGTGACCGGCCGCGTCGAGCGCGGCATCATCCGGGTCGGCGAGGAAGTCGAGATCGTCGGCATCAAGCCGACCGTGAAGACGGTGGTGACCGGCGTCGAGATGTTCCGCAAGCTGCTCGACCAGGGCCAGGCCGGCGACAACATCGGCGCCCTGCTGCGTGGCACGAAGCGTGAGGATGTCGAGCGCGGCCAGGTGCTGGCCAAGCCGGGCAGCATCACACCGCACACCCAGTTCAAGGCCGAAGCCTACATCCTGACCAAGGAAGAGGGTGGCCGCCACACGCCGTTCTTCACCAACTACCGGCCGCAGTTCTACTTCCGCACGACCGACGTGACGGGTGTGGTGTCGCTGCCGGAAGGCACGGAAATGGTGATGCCGGGCGATAACGTGTCGATGTCGGTGGAACTGATCGCGCCGATCGCGATGGACGACGGTCTGCGCTTCGCGATCCGCGAGGGTGGCCGCACGGTCGGCGCCGGCGTGGTCGCCAGCATCCAAAAGTAAGAGACGAAACAATGCCGGCGCCACGCCCGTCCACGGGGACGGGCGGCGCCGGCTCTCGTTTCGGCGGGAAACTTGAGAGCGAACGATGGACAACCAGAATATCCGCATCCGTCTAAAGGCCTACGACCACCGTGTGCTGGACAACAGCACGAAGGAGATCGTGAACACGGCCAAGCGCACGGGTGCCCGGGTTCGCGGACCGATCCCGCTGCCGACCCATATCGAGCGTTTCACGGTGAACCGCTCCCCGCACGTCGACAAGAAAAGCCGCGAGCAGTTCGAGATCCGGACGCACCGCCGCCTGTTGGACATCGTGGAGCCGACCCCGCAGACGGTGGACGCGCTGATGAAGCTCGACCTCGCCGCCGGCGTGGATGTTGAGATCAAGATCTAAGACCATGCCCCAGCCCCTACGCACCGGTCTCCTGGCCAAGAAGCTCGGTATGACCCGGATATTCAAAGACGACGGGACGCACGTGCCCGTCACCGTGCTGCACCTGGACCAGGTGCAGGTGGTCGCCGCGCGCACCGCGGAGAAGGACGGCTATACCGCCGTTCAGATCGGCTGGGGCAAGGCGAAGGTGAAGAACGTCACCCAGCCGAACCGCGGCCACTTCGCCAAGGCGAAGGTCGAGCCGAAGAAGAAGCTGGTCGAGTTCCGCGTCGCGCCGGATGCGCTGCTGGAGCCGGGGGCGACCCTGTCCGCGGCGCATTTCACCGCCGGGCAGAAGGTCGATGTCTGCGGCACGTCCAAGGGCAAGGGCTTCGCGGGCGGCATGAAGCGCTGGAACTTCGCGGGCCTCGAGGCGTCGCACGGCGTATCGATCAGTCACCGCTCGCTGGGCTCCACGGGTAACCGTCAAGATCCTGGCAAGACCTTCAAGAACAAGAAGATGGCGGGTCACCTCGGCGTCGAACGGATCACCACCCTCAATTTGGAAGTGGCGGCCGTGGACGTCGAGAAGGGGCTGCTGATGATCAAGGGCGCCGTCCCGGGCAGCAAGGATGGTTACGTGCTGGTGCGTGATGCCATCAAGCGTCCGCGTCCGGCCGATGCGGCCTGGCCGGCGGCGCTGATCGACGCCCCCACCGGCACAACGACGGCGGCGGGCTGAGGAACAGGCAGATGCAGATCGATATCATCACGCTTGAAAATGCCGCCGCGGGCAGCGCCGAGTTGCCGGACGACATTTTCAAGATCGCGCCGCGCCAGGATATCATGGCACGGGTGGTTCACTGGCAGTTGTCGAAGCGGCGCTCCGGGAACCACAAGACCAAGGGAATGTCGGAGGTCTCCGGCACGACCAAGAAGCCGTACAAGCAGAAGGGCACCGGCAACGCCCGCCAGGGCAGCCTGCGCGCGCCGCAGTTCCGCACCGGCGGCCGGGTGCACGGTCCGGTCGTTCGGTCGCACGAATACAGCCTGAACAAGAAGGTCCGGCGGCTCGGTCTGATCTCGGCGTTGTCGCAGAAACTGGCCGAGAACAAGCTGGTGGTGCTGGATGCCGCGACGAGCGCGCCGAAGACGGCTGATCTGGCGAAGAAGATCAAGGCGCTCGGCTGGAGTTCGGCGTTGATCATCGACGGATCGGTGGATGAGGGCTTCCTGCGTGCCAGCCGCAACATCCACCGGCTGGATGTGCTGCCGACGATCGGTGCGAACGTCTACGACATTCTGAACCACGATGTGCTGGCGATCACCACCGCCGGCCTGGCGGGCCTGACGGCACGGATCAACGGCAATGCTGCCGGTCCCGAGGCTGCCGCGCCAGAGGCCGCCGCCACAGGAGAGGCCGCATGACCGTCGCACCGAAAAAGCCGCTGTCGCGCGAGGCAATGTATCAGATCATTCGCGCGCCGCTGATCACCGAGAAGATGACCTTCCTGTCCGAAAAGAACCAGTTCGGCTTCAAGGTCGCGACGGATGCCACGAAGCCGGAGATCGCCGCGGCGGTCGAGGCGCTGTTCAACGTCAAGGTCTCCGCGGTGAACACGTTGATCCAGAAAGGCAAGACCAAGCGCTTCAAGGGGCGTCCGGGCGTGCGCTCGGATGTCAAGAAAGCCATCGTGACGCTGGCCCCGGGCCAGTCGATCGATTTCACCACCGGCCTCGCATAAGGCTCGCGGAAGATGGCACTCAGGCAATTCAATCCGGTTACGGCCAGCCTTCGCGGCACCGTACTGATCGATCGCTCCGAACTGTGGAAGGGCAAGCCCGTCAAGGGGCTGACCGAGGGTCAGCACAGCCACGGCGGGCGGAACAATCATGGCCGCATCACCAGCCGGTTTCGCGGCGGCGGGCACAAGCAGGCCTATCGGGTCGTCGACTTCAAGCGTCGCAAGTTCGACGTGGCGGGCACCGTGGAGCGGCTGGAATACGATCCCAACCGCACCGCGTTCATCGCGCTGATCAAGTACCAGGACGGCGAACTGGCCTATATCCTGGCGCCGCAGCGCCTGAAGGTTGGTGACCAGGTGATCGCCAGCGCGCGCGCCGACATCAAGCCGGGCAACGCGATGCCGCTGGCCGCGATCCCGGTGGGCACGATCGTCCACAACATTGAGATGAAGGTCGGCGCTGGCGGCAAGATCGCCCGTTCGGCCGGGACCTTCGCACAGCTGGTCGGCAAGGACTCCGGCTACGCGCAGATCAAGCTGATGTCGGGGGAGCTGCGGGTCGTGCGCTCCGAGTGCATCGCCTCGGTGGGTGCCGTGTCCAATCCGGACAACATGAACCAGAAGATCGGCAAGGCCGGCCGCATGCGCTGGCTGGGCTTCAAGCCACACAACCGCGGCGTCGTCATGAACCCGGTCGATCACCCACTGGGCGGCGGCGAAGGTCGCAGTTCGGGCGGCCGTCATCCGGTGTCCCCGTGGGGCCAGCCGGCCAATGGCTACAAGACGCGCGGCAACAAGCGGACGGACAGCCTGATCATCCGCCGCCGGAACAAGGGTAAGTAAGATGGCGCGTTCCGTATGGAAGGGTCCGTTTGTCGACGGATACCTGCTGGCCAAGGCCGACGCGGCAAGGGCTTCGTCGCGCAACGAGATCATCAAGATCTGGTCGCGCCGTTCGACCATCCTGCCGCAGTTCGTTGGCCTGACCTTCGGTGTCTACAACGGCCACAAGTTCCTGCCGGTGCAGGTGAACGAGAACATGGTCGGCCACAAATTCGGCGAATTCTCGCCGACCCGGACCTTCACCGGTCACGCGGCCGACAAGAAGGCGAGGCGCGGCTGACATGAGCAAGCCGAAGCACGATCGGGGTCTGCCCGAGACCGAAGCGCAGGCGATCGTCAGCAACCTGCGGATCAGCCCACGCAAGCTGAACCTGGTCGCGGCGATGATCCGCAACCTGCCGGCCGGCCGGGCCGTCGCGACGCTGACGTTCAGCAAGCGGCGCATTGCCGGCCAGGTGAAGAAGGCGCTCGAGAGCGCGATCGCCAATGCCGAGAACAATCATTCGCTCGACGTGGACCGGCTTGTCGTGGCGCGCGCCGAGGTGGGCCGCTCCATCGTGATGCGACGGTTCCATGCACGCGGCCGCGGTCGCGCCGCGCGGGTGGAGAAGTGGTTCAGCCATCTGAAGATCGTCGTGGCGGAACGTGCGCAGGGAACTGCCGGCACCGAAGGGGGAGCCGATTAACATGGGTCACAAAGTCAATCCGATCGGTCTGCGCCTCGGTATCAACCGCACCTGGGACAGCCGCTGGTTCGCCGGCACGGACTATGCCAAGTTGCTGCACGACGACTATAAGCTGCGCACCCACCTACGCACCAAGTTGCGTGGTGCCGGCGTGTCCCGTGTGGTGATCGAGCGTCCGGCGAAGAAGCCGCGGGTGACGATCTATGCGGCTCGGCCCGGCGTGGTGATCGGCAAGAAGGGCCAGGACATCGAGGTTCTGAAGCGGGACCTCAGCAAGATGGCCAAGGCGGACGTCTCGCTGAACATCGTCGAAATCCGTAAGCCCGAGATCGACGCGACGCTGGTGGCCGAGAACATCGCCCAGCAGCTTGAGCGTCGCGTGGCATTCCGGCGAGCGATGAAGCGCGCCGTGCAGTCGGCGATGCGGCTGGGTGCCCAGGGTATCCGGATCAACTGCGGTGGCCGGCTGGGTGGAGCGGAAATCGCCCGGGTCGAGTGGTACCGTGAGGGACGGGTGCCGTTGCATACGCTGCGCGCCGATATCGACTACGGGATCGCCACGGCGAAGACGACGTATGGCACCTGTGGCGTGAAGGTATGGGTGTTCAAGGGCGAGATCATGGCCCACGACCCGATGGCTCAGGACCGCAAGGCCGCCGAGCAGGCACCGCAGCGGTAGATGGAATAAGACAATGCTGTCTCCGAAACGGACGAAATATCGCAAGCAGCACAAGGGCCGCATCCATGGCCTGGCCAAGGGTGGCACCGCGCTGAACTTCGGCTCCTTCGGGCTCAAGGCCCTCGAGCCCGAGCGGATCACCGCGCGTCAGATCGAATCCGCTCGTCGGGCGATCACGCGTGCGATGAAGCGCGCCGGCCGGGTGTGGATCCGCATCTTTCCAGATGTGCCGGTCTCGACCAAGCCCGCCGAGGTCCGCATGGGCTCCGGTAAAGGCTCGCCGGAATTCTGGGTGGCCCGCGTGGCGCCCGGCCGCATCATGTTCGAGATCGACGGCGTGACGCCCGATCTGGCACGTGAGGCGCTGACGCTGGGTGCTGCCAAGCTGCCGATCAAGACGAAGTTCATCGCGCGGATCGGAGACGCCTGATGGCTAAGAACGCCCTCTACAAGGCCGGTGATGTCCGGGCGAAGACGCCGGATGAGCTGTCCACCCTGCTGCTCGATCTGCGGAAGGAGCAGTTCAACCTGCGTTTCCAGCGGGCCACCGGTCAGCAGGAAGGCACCGGGCGGGTGCGTGAGGTTCGCCGCGAGATCGCGCGCGTGAAAACCATCCAGGCGGAAAAAGCTCGTTCCGCCTCGAAGCTGTAAGGAGAGAGGGCGATGCCAAGGCGCGTCCTGACCGGACGGGTGACCAGCGACAAGATGGACAAGACCATTACGGTGCTTGTCGATCGTCGTGTCATGCATCCGCTGTACAAGAAGTTCATTCGCAAGTCGAAGAAGTACGCCGCCCACGACGAGGCGAACGTCTGCAAGGTCGGCGACACGGTGCGCATCATCGAGTGCCCGCCGATCAGCAAGCGCAAGACGTGGACGCTGGTCGAGCGCAACGGTGAGGTCGTGGGCACCGCATCCGATGAGGCGGTTGCAATCGTCGAATCGCATCCGGCGCCGCCCGCGCCCACCCACGCGATTTAAGGGAGACGGTCGATGATTTCTGTCGAGACCAATCTCGAGGTCGCTGACAACTCCGGTGCGCGCCGCGTGCAGTGCATCAAGGTGCTCGGCGGCTCCAAGCGCAAGACCGCGTCGGTCGGCGATGTCATCGTGGTGTCGGTGAAGGAAGCCATTCCGCGCGGCAAGGTGAAGAAGGGCGACGTGCACCAGGCGGTGATCGTGCGCACCAGCTTCCCGGTGCGGCGGACCGACGGCAGCGCGATCCGCTTCGACCGCAATGCGGCGGTGCTGATCAACAAGCAGCAGGAGCCGATTGGCACGCGCATCTTCGGGCCGGTCGTGCGTGAGCTGCGCGGGCGCAAGTTCATGAAGATCATCTCTCTGGCGCCGGAGGTGCTGTGATGGCCGCGCGTATTCGCAAAGGCGACACCGTCCTGGTGACGACCGGCAAGAGCAAGGGCCAGCGTGGTGAGGTGCTGCGGGTGTTCCCGGACGCCGAGCGGGCGATCGTGCAGGGGGCCGCGATGGCGCGGCACCACACGAAGCCGACCGGCATGGGGCAGCCGGGCGGCATCGTCGACCGTGAGGCGAGCATTCATCTGTCTAACCTGAAGCTGATCGACCCAAAGAGCGAGCAGCCGACCAAGGTCGGTTTCCGCGTCCTCGAGGGCGGTCGCAAGGTCCGTGTCGCCAAGGCGACCGGCGAAGTGATCGAAGGCTAGTGCCATGAGCGGAACCAAGAATCAGCCGAAAGGCAAGGCCGGCGCCTCCGCCAAGGGCGGTGCGGCGCGCGGTGGCAGCGGCGCGCCGGCGGGCAAGGATGCCCAGCGGGCGGCGCGGCGGATCGACATCGTCGGCGTCGACAACCCGGTTGCCTCGGCCGCGGAAGTGCCGCGGCTGCAGCAGCGCTACCGCGATGAAGTGCGGGCCAAGCTGCAGGCGGAGTTCGGTTACGCGAACACGATGCAGGTGCCGAAGCTCGAGAAGATCGTCATCAACATGGGCGTTGGTGAAGCGACCGGCGATCAGAAGAAGCTCGACACGGCGGTGGCCGAGTTGACGGTGATCGCGGGGCAGCGGCCGGTGAAGACGGTTGCGAAGAAGGCGATCGCGGGCTTCAAGATCCGCAAGGGTCTGCCGATCGGGTGCAAGGTCACGCTCCGCAAGGCGCGCATGTATGAGTTCCTCGACCGCCTGGTGACCATCGCCATGCCGCGTGTCCGCGACTTCCGCGGCATCACCGGCAAGGGCTTCGATGGCCGCGGCAACTTCGCCATGGGCCTGAAGGAGCAGATCATC
>DASWON010000192.1:0-6452 GCA_036398735.1 Rhodopila sp. | reverse complement strand
GCGGGAAAACGGAACCGGACATCTTCGGCCACCCCGTTCTGGGTGGAGATCTCGATGGTGCCGAACCGGCGCAATCCCTCGAGCACGCCCTGCACGAGCGTCTCCGGGGCGGATGCGCCGGCGGTGACGCCGACCGATGCGATGCCTTCGAACCATTCGGCCCGCAGGGCGCCGGCGTCGTCGATCAGGTAGGACGGCTTGCCCAGCTCCTGACCGATCTCGCGCAAACGGTTGGAATTGGAGGAATTACGCGACCCGACCACGAGGATCATGTCGACGCAGTGGGCCAGGTCGCGCACCGCCTGCTGGCGGTTCTGCGTCGCATAGCAGATATCGCGGACGTCGGGGCCAACGATGGTCGGGAAACGCCGGGTCAGCGCCGAGATGATGCCGCGCGTGTCGTCGACCGACAATGTTGTCTGGGTGATGTAGGCCAGCTTGTCCGGATCCTTCACCTCGAGCAATGCCACGTCCTCGACAGTTTGCACCAAGTGCACCTTGGCCGGAACCTGTCCGATCGTGCCCTCGACTTCCGCATGGCCGGCATGTCCGACAAGCACGATCTCCCGGTCCTGCCTGGCATAGCGGCGGCCCTCGTTGTGGACCTTGGCGACCAGCGGGCAGGTGGCGTCGATGACCGGAAGGCCGCGTTCGGAGGCCGCTTCCTCGACCCGCTTGGCGACGCCATGGGCAGAAAACACGGTCATCGATCCGGGCGGGATCTCGTCCAGTTCGTCCACGAACACGGCGCCACGGGTGCGCAGATCCTCGACGACATGGCGGTTATGCACGATCTCGTGACGGACATAGATCGGGGGACCGTATTTCTTGAGCGCGCGTTCCACGATCTCGATAGCCCGTTCCACACCAGCGCAGAAGCCGCGGGGCTGAGCGAGGACGACACGAATCATACAGACAGTCTCCGAAGTGATACCGGACCGGCCCAGTAGGGATTAGCTGCCTGCGATATGGCAGGTCGAAGGAATTGCCGCAACGTCGCATACATACCCCAACGGGCTTTCCCCAGCAGGGGAATACCAAAGCACCGGCACATCCCAGCACCGGCGTACCGAGGCACGGGACCTCCCTACCCGCCACATAGGTGCGCCAGCACTGATCCGCTATGGCTGGCTCGTCCCGATATGCAGCGGGCTGCTGCGCCTATTGCGTATCGATCCCTGTCAAGCGTGGCAAATTAGCCACAAACGCCAGGATCGCGCGCGGGTGACCATGCGCAACACCCACTGACGTGTTATCCGCAGGACAATTGGCTCCCATTTGGCGGAGTCGTTGGTCACGAGGCTGCGTGTGGCGTCCGATAGTTCCTTTGCTCCGATCGATCTCTCTGAAGAAATGGCGCGCGTTGCGACTGCCGTGGAGCAGGCCCTGGACGTGCTGTTGCCGCCGGTCGAAGCGGCGGAAGGCCGGCTGGCGGAGGCGATGCGTTACGCCGCTCTGGGCGGCGGCAAGCGGCTGCGGGCCTTCCTGGTGATGGAAAGTGCCGCGTTGTTCGGGGTGAACCAGACCTGCGCCGCCAGGGTCGCGGCCTCGGTCGAGATGCTGCACGCCTATTCGCTGGTGCACGACGACCTGCCGGCGATGGACGATGATGACCTGCGGCGTGGCAAACCGAGCACACACAAGGCGTTTGACGAGGCGACCGCAATCCTGGCCGGCGATGCACTGCAGTGTCGCGCGTTCGAGATCCTGGGGGAACAGGACACGCATTCGGATCCCCAGGCGCGGTGCGAACTGGTCGTGGCCCTGGGTGCGGCGGCGGGTGCGCGCGGGATGGCCGGCGGCCAGATGATCGACATGCTGGCCGAAGGCCAGGCCCTGGACGGCCCCGCGGTGACGCGATTGCAAGCGCTGAAGACCGGTCGTCTTATCCAATACAGTGCGGAGGCCGGTGCTATTCTTGGACGGGCGACGCCGCAGCAACGACATCTGCTTGCAGCGTACGGGCGCGACCTCGGTGCGGCGTTCCAGATCGCCGACGACCTTCTGGATGTCGAGGGCGATGCATCCGAGATCGGCAAGACCGCGGGAAAGGACGCAGCGGCCGGCAAGGCGACCATGGTTTCGGTCCTCGGGGTGGAACTGGCTCGCGCGCACGCTGATATGCTGGCACGACAGGCCGCGGCCCATCTCGATGGATTTGCCGATCGCGCGACCAATTTGCGGGCGCTGGCCGCCTTTGTGGTGGCCCGGCGCAGCTGAGCGAGAACAGGAGATTTGATGAGCCCAGTCACCACCCCGTTGCTCGACCGCGTTCGTTACCCGGCCGATCTCCGGAATTTCTCGCCCGAGCAGTTGCGACAACTGGCGGATGAATTGCGGTCGGAGACGGTAGATGCGGTCTCGGTCACCGGCGGGCATCTCGGCGCCTCGCTGGGCGTGGTCGAACTGACGGTCGCGATCCATGCGATCTTCGACACGCCGCGCGACAGGGTGCTGTGGGATGTCGGCCACCAGGCCTACCCGCACAAGATTCTGACCGGCCGGCGCGACCGCATCCGGACGCTTCGCCAGGGCGGCGGGCTGTCCGGCTTCACGAAACGTTCGGAAAGCGAATACGACCCGTTTGGCGCGGCGCATTCCTCCACCTCGATCTCTGCCGGACTGGGCATGGCCGTCGCGCGCGACCTGAAGGCGGCCCGGTATGCCGCGGCGAGCGAAGCGGACCGCACGGCGCAAGGTCTGGAGCGGGATGATCGCAACGTGATCTGTGTCATCGGCGACGGCGCCATGAGCGCGGGGATGGCGTACGAGGCGATGAACAACGCCGGAGCGCTCAAGTCGCGTCTGATCGTCATCCTCAACGACAACGACATGTCGATCGCGCCGCCGGTGGGGGCGATGAGCGCCTATCTGTCGCGGCTGATGTCCTCGCGCAGCTTTCTGTCGCTGCGTGAGCTTGCCGGGCGGATGGCCAAGCGCTTCCCGCGCGGCATCGAGCGGACCGCCAGGCGCGCCGAAGAATACGCCCGCGGGATTCTGACCGGCGGGACGTTGTTCGAGGAACTTGGGTTCTACTATGTCGGACCCATCGACGGGCATAACCTCGATCACCTGCTGCCGGTGCTGCGCAACGTGCGCGAGGCCGAGGAGACCGGCCCTATCCTGGTCCACGCGATCACCCAGAAGGGCAAGGGGTACGGGCCGGCGGAACGGTCCGCGGACAAGTATCACGGCGTTTCGAAGTTCAACGTGATCACCGGCGAGCAGGCGAAGGCACCGCCCGGTCCGCCCAGTTACACCAAGGTGTTCGCCGACGCTCTGATCGCCGAGGCGACGAAGGACCCGACCGTGGTGGCGATCACCGCCGCAATGCCGTCCGGGACCGGGCTCGACCGGTTCGCCAAGATGTTTCCCGACCGGAGTTTTGACGTGGGCATCGCGGAGCAGCACGCGGTGACCTTCGCGGCCGGCATGGCGACCGAGGGAATGAAGCCGTTCTGCGCGATCTACTCGACGTTCCTGCAACGCGCCTATGACCAGATCGTCCATGACGTCGCGCTGCAGTCGCTGCCGGTGCGCTTCGCCATGGACCGCGCCGGCTACGTCGGTGCGGATGGTGCGACCCATGCAGGCAGCTTCGACCTGTCCTACCTCTGTTGCCTGCCCTCGATGGTGGTCATGGCGCCATCCGATGAGGCGGAACTGATGCATGTCGTCGCGACCGCGGTCGCCATTAACGACCGGCCGAGTGCGTTCCGCTATCCGCGTGGCGAGGGCACAGGCGTCGCCCTGCCGTCCGCGGGCGAGGTGTTGACACTGGGCAAGGGTCGCGTGCTGCGTGAGGGCAAGAGCATCGCGATCCTGTCCTTGGGCACACGCTTGGCTGATGCGCTGAAAGCGGCGGACGAACTCGCGGCCCACGGTTTTCCGGCCACAGTGGCCGATGCTCGGTTCGCTAAACCGATCGACACGGCACTGATCGAGCAACTCGCGCGCAATCATGAGGTACTGATTACGATCGAGGAGGCTTCCATTGGCGGTTTCAGCGCCCAGGTAATGCAGCATCTGGCCTGGAAGGGCCTGCTCGACACGGGATTGAAAATCAGGCCGATGGTCATGCCGGACACATTCATCGATCACGACCAGCAGGCCAGGCAACTGGCCGAGGCGGGTCTGGCCGCGAAGGACATCGTCTCAGTGGCGTTGTCCTCGATCGGGGTGAAGACCCCGGGCTCCCGCACAACACGGAAAGCACTCACGTCGCGATGACGAGGCTGACTCGACGTGCATGGCTGCTGTGCGCGACGATCGCGGCAGCGTCGGCCATGCTTGGCACAGGCCTGGCGCAGGCTGCTGATCAACTCGACCAGCCGTTGCGTGATCTCTACGCCGGTCTGGAAACGGCGATGCGCAGTGGCCGCACAGTCCCGTTCCGTAAGCGGTTTGACTTGCTGGCGCCCGCGGTGGACAATGCGTTCGACCTGGAGACGGTGCTGAAGGTCTCGGTCGGCCTGCGCTGGGACACCATGGATCCGGCGGTAAGGGCCAGACTGCTGAGTGCCTACCGCCGCTTTACGATCGCCACCTACGTCGCCAATTTCGACCGTTATGATGGCGAGCGGTTCCAGATCCTGCCGGGCATCCGTGAATCCGGCACCGACCGGATCGTGGCGACCGAGATCATCAGCGGCAATGGCGAGCATCTGCGGCTCGACTACGTGATGCGGGACGGCAACGGGGTGTGGCGGGCGGTGGATGTACTGCTGGAGGGCTCGATCAGCCGCGTGGCGGTGCAACGCTCGGACTTCCGCAAGATCCTGGCGAACGGCGACGCCGAGGCGCTGATCGCCAGCCTCACCCGCAAGATCGGCGACCTTTCGGAGGGCGCGCTGAGTTCATGATGGCGGTGCTGGCCGGGGTGACGACGGTTGTGGCCGTCCTCGGCCTGGCAGACGCACTGGTCGCGTCCTGGCTGGTCGCGGCGTTCGCCGCCAGGCGGCCTGCCCCACCGGCCGCGCGACCGAAAGTGACGGTGCTGAAGCCGCTGCATGGCGACGAGCCACTGCTGGAGGCGGCACTCACGTCCCTGTGCCTGCAGGATTATCCGGATTTTCAGATTGTTTTCGGCGTGGGGGACGCCGCTGATCCGGCTGTTGGCATCGCGCGCCGTCTGCGGGAGCGGTTTGCCGATCTGGACACCGCTCTGGTGATCGACCCCACCCAGCACGGACGAAACCGAAAAGTCGGCAACCTGATCAACATGATGGCCGCGGCGCGCCACGACGTCCTGGTGATTGCCGACGCCGATATCCATGTCCGTCCGGATTATCTGGATCGGTTGGTCGCGCGGCTGCAGCAGCCGAACGTCGGCCTGGTGACGACGCTGTACGCAGGGCTGCCGGTGCTGCCGCGGGCCGTGGTGCCCCGAACCGACGCTCCACAGCACGCGGTGATTGCACACCCCGGGGTTCCCCAAGCCGGAGCTCCCCGGGCCGGAGCTCCCCGGGGCGAGGTTCCAGCGGCCGTGATGCCACGGGCAGCCGCTCCACAAGCGATGATGCCGCCCGCCGGGGACGCCGCGACGCCGGCCGGCACGGCCGGACAGGCCGTTGGGACAGGCGAGCAGCGCGCCGATGGCCCCGGAGCATCCCGGCGCGAGCCCCCCCAGCACGGTACCTCCCAACCCGGGACCTCCCAGCTCGGAACGTCCCAGCGCGGAATGCCCCAGTACGGAATGTCCCAGTACGGAACACCCCGCTACGGCGCAGCCGAAAGCGGATCCTGGTGGAGCGGTCTTCCGGCCAGACTGGGGGCGATGCACATCACCCAGGGGTTCCTGCCGGGCGCCGTCCTGGCGCGGTCGCTGGGACGACAGGATTGCCTGGGGGCGACGATGTGCCTCCGTCGCCAGGATCTCGAGCGTATCGGCGGACTGGGCGCGCTGGTCGATCACCTCGCGGATGACAATGTGCTGGGGCGGCGGATCGCCGGGATCGGTCTGCATGTCGCCTTGGCTGAGACGCTGACCCTGACGACCGTGCCGGAGGACAGCTTCCGGGCCCTGTGGCGGCACGAACTGCGCTGGGCGCGCACCATCAGGGCTCTGGAGCCAGCCGGCTTTGCCGCGTCGATTCTACGGCACCCGCTGGCCTGGGCGCTTCTGACCGTCCTGTTGAGCGGCGGCGCGTTGTGGTCGATCGGACTTTTCTTTGTCGCCTGGATGCTGCGCGCCATCGCCGCGCTGATCGTGGACGGCGCGCTTGCCCGGCAATGGAGCCGCAGACCCGAGGGGCCGGGCCGGGAATCCGACGCGGCGGGCAGCGGTGAGATGACTACTCTTGCATTCTCCTGCCCAGTCTGGCTTCTGCCGCTGCGAGACGTCTTGTCGGTGGCCGCGTTGTTTGCCAGTTATGGAGGACGCCACGTGCACTGGCGCGGCCATGGCTTGCACGCTGACACGCCGCCGCGCTCTGCTCCGCAACCCGTCACAT
>DASWON010000191.1:0-5479 GCA_036398735.1 Rhodopila sp. | reverse complement strand
CCATCTCGTCGGGCGTGTTCGCAAGGCGGGCGGCATAGTCCTGCTGTTTCCATTGGCTGACCCGCAGCGACAGCGGAAACTCGGGGCCGACAGCCGCCCGGACCGCCCGCACCGCCTCTGCGGCAAAGCGTGACCGTTCCGCGATGGTCGCGCCGCCATAGGCAGCGGTCCGGATGTTCGAGCCTTTCCAGAAGAACTGGTCGATCAGATAACCATGCGCGCCATGCAATTCCACGATGTCGAAGCCCAGCCGTTGGGCATCGGCGGCGGCACTGGCATAGGCCGCGACAGTATCGGCGATGTCCTCTTCGGTCATCGCCTTGCCGCGCGGATCATCGGGGCCGACCAGCCCCGAGGGGCTTTCGACCACCTCGTCCGGCGCGGTGTCGCTGCGGCTCGACCGGGTCGATCCGGTATGCCAGATCTGCGGGCCGATCTTGCCACCGCCCCGTGCACGGCCTTTGCCACCCCGTCCCATCCGGCGAGCGCGGCCTCGCCATGGAAGAACGGAATGCCCGGGTCATTGCGCGAAGCGCGGCGGTCGATGACGGTGCACTCGGTCAGGATCAGGCCCGCACCGCCGGCGGCCCTGCGGCGATAGTATTCGGCCTGGGCCGCGCCAGGAATGCCCTCAGGCGCCATCGCACGCGTCATCGGCGCCATGACGATCCGATTGGCAACAGTCAGGTTTTTCAGGGTAAGCGGCTGAAACAGGACATCGGTGCTCATGGTCATTCTCGTATTCAGGCGTTGACGTCGACAATGGTGCGGCCCTGGACCTCACCCTTCAGGATACGCGGTGCCAGAGCCGCCACATCGCCCAGCCCGATGACCGAGGCTGCACGGGCGAGTTTCGCGAAATCGAGGTCGCGCGCCAGCCGTTCCCAGGCCTCCAGCCGGACCTCTTGCGGCGCGTTGACGGAATCGATGCCAGCCAGCGTGACGTTGCGCAGGATGAAGGGCAGCACGGTGGACGGCAGATCGACGCCCTGCGCCAGACCGCAAGCTGCAACCACGCCGCGATATTTGGTCTGAGCCAGGACATTCGCCAGCGTATGGCTGCCGACGGAATCTACCGCCCCCGCCCAACGCTCAGTGGCAATCGGCGCGCCGGGTTGCGACAGGGCGTTACGGTCAATGACCTCGGCCGCACCCAGCTCGCGCAGATAGCCGGCTTCGTCCAGCCGCCCGGTCGAGGCGATCACCCGGTAGCCAAGTTTCGACAGCAGCGCGATGGCGATGGAGCCCACACCGCCATTGGCGCCTGTCACCAGAATCTCGCCCTTTTCCGGGGTGATGTCGCCATGTTCCAGCGCCAGCACGCAGAGCATCGCGGTATAGCCGGCGGTACCCAGTGCCATCGCGTCCCTGGTCGAGATATTGTCGGGCAGCTTCACCAGCCAGTCGCCGCTAAGCCGCGCCTTTTGCGCATAGCCGCCGTGATGGGTCTGGCCGAGACCCCAGCTGTTGGCCACAACGCGGTCGCCCGGCGCGATCCCGGGATAGGTCGAGCTTTCGACCACCCCCGCGAAATCGACCCCCGCGATCAGCGGGAAGGTCTGGATAATCGGTGCCATGCCGGTCAGGGCCATACCGTCCTTATAGTTCACCGTCGAGTATTCGACCGCCACGGTCACATCGCCGGGCATCAGGTCCGCCTCGTCGAAATCCACCACATCGGCGGAAATCGCATCCCCGGTCTTTGTCGCCAGAAGGGCTTTGAAAGTCATGTCATTGGTCCTCAGAATACGGGGATCGGATCAGGCGTTGCGGTAGCGCGGCCCGGGGACGGTGCTGCCCGAGCCATTCTGGAGGAGCGCGCCGCGCGCGGCCTCCAGCGCGGTCCAGCGCGCCGCGTCCTGCAAGGGCGGGATGGTGACGGGCTCGCGCCGGTCGAACCCGATCAGCGCGGCGTCGACCAGATCGGCCACTTCCATCATCGGCGGCAGGGTGGCGGGATCGGCGAAGTTCCAGATCTCGGTCCGGGTGGCGGCGGGCAGGACGGCCTGCACATAGACGCCCTTCGGCCCAAGCTCGGACTGCAGCGCCTGCGACAGCGACAGCACGAAGGCCTTGGTCGCGGAATAGACCGAGGTGCCGAATTCCGGGGCAAGCGCCAGGACCGAACTGATGTTGATGATGGCACCCTCGCCTTGCTCCGTAAAGCGTGGCGCGACAGCATGGCTAAGGCGCAGCACGCTGGTCGCGTTCAGGGTGACCAGTTTTGTCAGGTCTTGAGCGTTTTGCGTAACAAAGGTTCCGCCGACATTGCCACCCGCATTGTTGACCAGAATGCCGATGGCGGCATCCTCGCGCAGCCGCGTCTCGACGGCGGCAAGCTGACCCTCGTCGGTCAGGTCGGCCGGCAGCAGGTCGACCGTGACACCATGGTCCGCACGAAGGCGCGCCGCGTTCTCTTCCAGTTTGCCGGTGCTGCGGGCAACGAGGATAAGGTTGTGGCCGCGCGCGGCAAAACGCTGCGCATAGGCCGCACCGATCCCTGTCGATGCGCCGGTGATAAGGACAGAGGGCTTTTGTGACATTTCATTGCTCTTTCGCAGGGCTGAGTCTATATTCATGATACGCATCATGTTACGATTTAACATGATGTACATAATCTAAGATGTCAACACGGGTTCCGGGGGTTTGCGATATGAAAGTCAGCCGCGCGCAAATGGCCGAAAACCGAGGCCGCATCCTTGACGAGGCAAGCCGCCTGTTTCGGGAAAAGGGCTTCGACGCCGTGACGGTGTCGGACGTGATGAAGGCGGCCGGCATGACGCATGGCGGCTTTTACGGCCATTTCGCATCCAAGGACGATCTTATCGCGCAGACCCTGGCATATGGTCTGTCCAAGGCCGGGCCTGCGCCGACGGACTGGGGCACCTACCTTGAACGCTACCTGTCCTCGGGGCGGTGCAACGATCCGAACGGCGGCTGTGCCATCTCGGATCTCGCCTCGGACACCGCGCGCCAGACGCCCGAAGCGCGGGCCGCGATGACAGCGGGGATCCGCACGCATCTGGCCCGCCTCAGCGCGATCCAGCCCGAGGGATCAGTGTCGGAGCAGCGCCGGGCCGCGATTGGCGGCTGGGCTGCCATGGTTGGGGCCACGATCCTGTCGCGCGCCAGCGAAGACGAGGCGTTGTCAGGGGAAATTCTGCGCGAGACGCGCGCCTGGATCGCGGCGCAAGGCCGCTTGACCGTGGACGAGGGACAAGACGATGAACAATAAGACGGTGGACAATCAGACGGTGGGCACGGACGCCACCCCCTTGGCACTGGTCACCGGCGTTGGCCCCGGCACGGGGGCCGCGATCGTGCGCCGCTTTGCATCCGCCGGTTACCGCGTGGCGATGCTGGCCCGTGACGCGGCGCGCCTTGCCGCACTGGCACAGGAGATTCCGGGCAGGATCCCCATCGCCTGCGACGTGACGGATGAGGCGGCGCTCGCAGCGGCGATTGAACAGACCGGCACGCCACAGGTCGTCGTGCACAATGCAGTGGGCGGGGCCTTCGGCAGTTTCTCGGAAATCGACCCCGCCGTCCTGCGCCGGAATTTCGAGGTGAACACCATGGCGCTGCTGCATCTGGCGCGGCTGGTGACGCCGGCGATGATCGCCGCAGGGTCGGGTTCGCTGATCGTCACCGGCAATACATCTGCTCTGCGCGGCCGCGCCCGATTTGCGGGCTTTGCGCCCTCCAAGGCTGCGCAGCGCATTCTGGCCGAATCCATCGCGCGTGAGGTTGGGCCACAGGGCGTCCATGTCGCGTACCTGGTGATCGATGCCGTGATCGACGTGCCATGGCAGCGAAAGGCAATGCCCGATGCGCCGGACGACTTTTTCATTTCCCCGGCCTCGATCGCCGACGAGGTGTGGCGCCTTGCCCATCAGCCCCGCGATGCCTGGTCGTTCCTGGCCGAGGTGCGGCCATTCAAGGAACCGTGGTGATCATCCTTCGGTAAACCCACACGCGAGTTGAGCCATGCCGGTATCAGGCCGCCGGCGACACATACAAGGACCGTTGCGATGACCGCCGACCAGCATACCCGTCCCCATCATGCGCAAGCGGGGCAACCGACGGCCACAACCGTGAAGGATCCCGTCTGCGGTATGGATATCGACCCGGCGAAATCGCCGCATATGTCGGAATACGCAGGCGTAACCCATCACTTCTGTTCCGCCGGATGCAAGGCCAAGTTCGATGCCGATCCTGGGCGCTACCTTCCCGCCGCCGAACCGGCACCGCAGGCGCATACGCACCACCACGCCGTGCCGGCAACTGCGGCGCCTGCCCCCGCCGGCACCATCTGGACCTGCCCGATGCACCCGGACATACGCCGGGATGGACCCGGTGCCTGCCCGATCTGCGGCATGGCGCTGGAACCGCTGATCGCCACCGCCGATACCGGCCCCAGCCCCGAGCTGGCCGATATGACCCGCCGGTTATGGATCGCATTGGTGCTGGCCCTGCCGGTGTTCGTGCTGGAAATGGGCGGGCATCTGTTCCCGGCGCTGCACCATATGGTGCCGCCGCATATCTCGGTCTGGATCCAGTTCGCGCTGGCGACGCCGGTGGTGCTGTGGTGCTGCTGGCCGTTCTTTGAACGGGGCTGGGCCTCGCTGGTCAACCGCAGCCTGAACATGTTCACCCTGATCGCCATGGGCATCGGGGTGGCCTGGGGCTATTCGGTGGTGGCCACGCTGGCTCCAGGCATCTTTCCGGCAGCCTTTCGCGCCGCGGACGGATCGGTCGCGGTCTATTTCGAGGCGGCGGCGGTGATCACCGTGCTGGTGCTGCTGGGGCAGGTTCTGGAACTGCGGGCGCGCGAGCAGACCTCGGGCGCGATCCGGGCGCTGCTGGATCTGGCGCCAAAGACGGCGCGCCGCATCGGCGTGGATGGCACCGAGGCGGACGTGCCGGTCGAGGAAGTCGCGATCGGCGACCGGCTGCGCGTGCGGCCCGGTGAGACGGTCCCGGTCGACGGGCGGGTCGAGGACGGGCGGTCATCGCTGGACGAATCCATGATCACCGGCGAGTCGATGCCGGTGACGCGGACCGCTGGTGACCGGGTGGTCGGCGGCACGATGAACCAGACCGGCGCGCTGGTGATCCGGGCAGAAAAGGTCGGCCGCGACACCATGCTGGCGCGCATCGTGCAGATGGTCGCCGATGCCCAACGTTCGCGTGCACCGATCCAGCGCATGGCCGATCAGGTCGCGGGCTGGTTCGTGCCGGCGGTTCTGGCCGTTGCCGCGCTGGCCTTTGTCGCGTGGGGTATCTGGGGACCCGAGCCACGGTTGGCCCACGGACTGGTGGCTGCTGTCGCGGTGCTGATCATCGCTTGTCCCTGCGCGCTGGGTCTGGCGACGCCGATGTCGATCATGGTCGGCATCGGCCGGGGAGCGGGGCAGGGTGTGCTCATCAAGAACGCCGAAGCGCTCGAACTGATGGAGAAGATCGACACGCTCGTGGT
>DASWON010000190.1:0-8253 GCA_036398735.1 Rhodopila sp. | reverse complement strand
TGACGCCCCGCTCGAACGCCTGCACCGCGGCATCGAGCTTCAACGTGCCGCCCTCCAGTCCGCGCACGATCTGATCGAGCTCCGCCAGCGCATCCTCGAACGACAACTGGCTGACATCGGGTTCCGGCATTTCCTGGCCTTTATGTGGGGTAGGTTGGTCAAGGCCAGGGCGCCGCCCCGTACCTGCGAGAGGTGCGATGCACCCTTTGATCCCATGACTTTAACGGGACTGGCGCGGCGGGGATACCACGCTGACCGGATGCATCAGATCCCCATCAGCCTACGCACGTGCACAGCGACCGAGGCGGCCAGCGCGTTCAGGTCATAGCCGCCTTCGAGAACCGAAACGAGACGGCCGCCGCAGTGCTTCTCGGCAATGGCCACGAGTTGGTCGGTGATCCAGGCATAATCGGTGGTTTCCAGGCGGAGTTGCGCCAGCGGATCGGCGATGTGGGCATCGAAGCCGGCGGAAATGATCAGCAGACCCGGTGCGAATGCGTCGAGGGCGGGCAGAATGGTGTTCGACCAGGCAGAACGAAAGGCGGCGCTGCCGTCACGCGGATGCAGCGGAGCGTTGACGACGTTGTCGGCGACCCCTCGTTCCCAGGGCTCGCCGGTGCCGGGATAACAGGGGCTTTGGTGGGACGACGCGTAGAACAGGTCGGGGTCGGCAGCGAACATCGCCTGCGTGCCGTTGCCGTGGTGAACATCGAAATCGACGACCGCGACCCGCTGGACACCCCAGCGGGCGCGGGCATGCATCGCGGCCACGGCGGCGTTGTTGAACAGGCAGAAACCCATGGGCCGGTTCGGTTCGGCGTGATGGCCAGGCGGCCGCACCGCGGCAAACGCCGCTCGGGCCCAGCCTTCCATCACGGCGTCGACGGCCATGCAGGCTCCTCCGGCGGCCCGCGCCGCCGCCTCGGCGCTGCCGTTGCTCATGATCGTGTCGCTGTCGAGATGCACCGGCTCGCCAAGGTCCGGCTTGATCGACAGGATGCCTTCGACGTAGGTGCGCGGATGGACGCGGCTGAGTTGCTCGACCGTCGCCCTGGGCGCCGCCTCGCGCAATAGATCCGAAAACTCGGGAGCCTCCAGCGCGGCCAGCACGGCGCGAAGGCGTTCCGAGGTCTCCGGGTGGTAGGGGCCGGTATCGTGCTCCAGACAGGCCGGATGGGTGATCAACGCGGTGGCCACGTCAGCTCCCCTTCTTTTCAGGATCGTCCGCACGTCGGCGGATCACGAAGCTGAATACGCCAGCTTCCTCGCTCCACGCCAGCAGGGCATGACCGGTTTCGCGGCAGAATGCCTGAAAATCGCCGACCGCCGCGCGATCGGTCGCCAGCACCCGCAGGCGCTGACCGGGGGCCATGGCACGCAAACTGCGGTTGGCCTTCAACACGGGCAGGGGGCAGTTCATGCCTTTGACGTCAAGCAGGGTCTCGCTCATGCGGAGAAAATGCGCATCAAGCGACGATTGGGCAAGGGATGCCAGGCGGTCGGGTCGCCGGCGCCCGCTCGGAATTGCCACAGGGGGTTTTTCTTCGGACGGCAACAACAGTACTGTCACCCCAGCTGCGCATATTTGGTTGATCTCGATGCGGGACGTCCCAGGCCCGTTGTCCGTGAACCGGATGCCCTCGAACCTGCCGGTCCCGCACCACTTGCCGCTTCGCTCTGCCGCTTTCCGTCTCGCCGCGCTGCGGACACATGCCAGCGTTGACGCCGCTGGACCTCACGGGCGGGGCCGAACCCGGGTTCATCCGGCGACCAGCCAGATAGCAAGATGGCCAGACACGACCATCGCCAGATACCACCATGCCCAGACACCACGGGGCCACCGCCGCGCTGCAGAACGACTGGCTGTTGCCTGGCCAAGACCGCTACAATCAGGGACATGAGTCAGTATCGAATCGGCGTTGATCTGGGCGGCACCAAGATCGAGATCATAGCGCTCGGTCCTGATGGCACCGAGGCCTTGCGCCAGCGTATCTCCACGCCGCGCGGCTACCCCGAGACCGTGGCGGCGATTGTCGGCCTGGTTCGGGACTGTGAAGCGCGCCTCGGCGACCGTGCCAGCGTCGGAATCGGTATTCCCGGCGTCATCAGCCCGGCCACCGGGCTGGTCAAGAATGCGAACTCGATCGCGCTGAACGGCCACCGCTTCGACTACGACGTCAGCCAGGCACTGGGACGGGAGGTAAGGATCGAAAACGATGCCAACTGCTTTGCCCTCAGCGAAGCAACAGATGGCGCCGGCGCAGGGGCCGGTGTTGTATTCGGGGTGATCCTGGGCACCGGTTGCGGCGGGGGCATCGTCGTGCACGGCCGGGTGCATCAGGGTCCGCATCGCATCGCCGGTGAGTGGGGCCATATGCCGCTGCCATGGCCACGTGGACAGGAAGTGCCCGGAAACCTGTGCTGGTGCGGAAAATACGGCTGTCTCGAGACCTATGTCGCGGGTCCGTCGCTAGCCCGCGACTGCGACGGACCTGGCGCACACGACGCAAGTGACCTGCCGGATCGTGCCGCTGCGGGCGACCAGGCGGCCGTCGCGGCACTGGCTCGACATGCCGACCGGTTGGCGCGCGGCCTGGCCGTGGTGGTGACGCTGCTCGATCCGGATGTGATCGTTCTCGGCGGCGGGTTGTCGAATATGGAGCACCTGTACACGGAACTCCCGCGGCTGATCCCGACGCATGCGTTCAGCGACGTGATCGCGACGCCGGTCCTGCGCAACCGGCATGGCGACTCGTCCGGCGTGCGCGGTGCCGCCTGGCTCTGGCCGGCCGCCTGATATGCCCGCCCTGTGCCGCGACTGCTATCGGGTCGCGGACACGCTGCCGGCGCGCTGTCCCGCGTGTGGCGGCGGACGGCATGTCCATCACCGGTCTCTGCTGCACCTGACCATCGCCCACGTAGACTGTGATGCGTTCTATGCGAGCGTGGAGAAGCGTGATCGTCCGGAACTGCAGGCCCGGCCGGTGATCGTCGGCGGTGGCGCGCGAGGTGTGGTCAGTGCCGCCTGCTATGTCGCGCGGATATACGGCGTGAAAAGCGCCATGCCGATGTTCAAAGCGCTGCAGGCGTGCCCCGACGCGGTTGTCATCCAGCCGGATTTCTCGAAATACACAGCCGCCTCCCGCCAGGTACGCGCGCTGATGAACGAACTTACGCCGCTGGTGCAGCCGCTGTCGATCGACGAAGCGGTGCTGGATCTGTCGGGCACCGAGGCGCTGCACGGTGCCGCCCCCGCCGTCGTGCTGGCGCGTTTTGCCGCCGCTGTGGAACGGCAGGTCGGCGTCACGGTCTCCATCGGGCTTTCCGCCAATCGGCTGATGGCCAAGATCGCCGCCGGGCGCGGCAAGCCACGCGGCTTCACGGTGATTGACGCCGAGGAAGCGGCATCCCTGCTGGCACCCGAATCGGTCCGCCTGTTGCCGGGGGTCGGCGCTGCTCAGGCCCGCAGGCTGGAGGCGCTGGGGATCACCCGGCTAGGCCAGTTGCAGATGCTGGCCGAACGGGAGGCGGCGCGAAAGCTGGGGGATGACGGACCGGCGCTGGTGCGGCGGGCGCGCGGCGAGGATGTCCGGATCGTCGACCCGGCACGTGCGGTGAAGTCGGTCAGCGCGGAGACGACGTTCGACCGTGACCTGTCGGCCGTTACTGACCTGGAGCCGCATCTCTGGCGGCTTTGCGAGAAGCTGGCGCGCCGGCTGAAGGAGTGCGGACTGGCCGCGGGCGGCGTAGTACTGAAGCTGAAAACCGCCCGTTTCGCCTCACGGACCCGTTCGGCGCGGCTGTCCAGCCCCACGACCCTGCCCGACCGGTTGTTCGATCTGGCACATTCGCTGCTGACCAAGGAGGCGAGCGGGACCGACTTCCGCTTGATCGGGATCGGCGCGAGCCCACTTGTCCCTGGTGCGACGGCGGACCGGGGCGATCTGGCCGATTCCGCGACACCGAGGCGGGCGGCGGCGCAGGCGGCGATCGATGCGTTACGCGGGCGTTTCGGCGAACATGCGGTGACGCGGGGGCGTTCGCTGCGGTAAGTAACCGTTCCGCCCCACAGATTTGAGTGATCGAAACGACCGGACGGACCCAATTGCTTCCTCCGATTCGTCGCTCTCGTTCGAAAGGGCCGAATTCCAGCCTCCGGAGGGGTCTTAGTACGTGTTTTAATTGATAAATTTACCTTCATTCGGCAGATACGTAATCGCAATTGTTACTTGAAAACCGGCCCAGACTGTGGCTTGCTTTGCCGTTTCGTCCATCCTATCTCCAGATTTCGAAAGTCCTGTCTCGACCATGCTACTCCAAACTGATCAAATTGCGGAAATGGTTAGCGTTGCTCCTGAAATTGACCTGATATTTCACCGCCTCGGAAGCGAACCGAATCGGCGAGGTGCCCCTCGCCGAGGGCGGGCGGCTGGTGCGCGGGGCTGGCTGCGATTTAACTCGATTCGTAGTCATACCATGTTATGTCGCAGTATTATTCCGAGATCATAATCTAAGGACCGGAACAAATACGGTTGGTACACCACTTCGTTACGAGACACGAATTCGACCGCATGACAACTATCAGATGGCGGTCATCGCCTCGGTCCGGGGTTGACCGCTTATTGACAGGAAAGGTACAGGGGTATGATCACAAACGAGGTCAGCGACGGTCTGGCCGGCATCCTGCGAACCGCTATCGTGGAGCTTGTCCGCCGTGACGGTCCCGATCTGTCCGCACGGCAGCTCGGCGTCTTCCTGACGTGCTATCTGGAAACAGAAGCGCAGACGGTGCGCGGACTGGCGGCAAAACTGGGTGTGTCGAAGCCAGCGATCACGAGGGCGCTGGATCGCCTTTCGGAGTTCGATCTGGTGCGCCGGAAAACCGATCCGCTGGATCGCCGCAGCGTACTGGTGCAGCGCACGGCGACGGGCATGGCGTTCCTGCGGGAGATGCGGACCATCCTGCGTGATGCCGCCTCGACCCTTCGGATTACCGCCGAACCGGCGCAAGCCCGTGCACGCACCGGCAACGAACCGGCAAGGGCCACGCACTGAGATCCGGGCCGCGGCAGTTCGCGGCCCGGCGGCCTCTGGCTGCACCCCTTGGACTAAGCCCTTTCGTGTAACCGCTTGCCTTCGAGACGTCGTCGTCCGGAACCTTGTCCCTGAAATCTCGCCCCGGGAATTTACCCTCCTGGGCGTTTTGCCACATGTGCGCTATTCCACCGATCGTGACACGAGAAGGGCAATGGACCTGCTTTCCAAGGATGCGGGCAAGGCTGCCGCTTATGACGAGTTGGCGATTCAACTCGATGGTTTACTTGCGGGCGAATCGGACCCCACAGCCACCCTGGCCAACGCCGCGGCGGCGATCTATCATGCTCTGCCGGCATTGAACTGGGCGGGGTTCTACCTCTTGCGAGATGATGTGCTGGTGCTTGGACCGTTCCAGGGCAAACCAGCTTGCACCCGCATTCCGCTCGGCAAGGGCGTCTGCGGAACCGCCGCCGCACAGCGCCGGTCCGTGCTGGTGCCAGACGTACATGCGTTCCCCGGCCATATCGCCTGCGATCAGGCCTCCAAGAGCGAACTGGTGGTGCCGATGCTGCGCGACGGGACGCTAATGGGCGTTCTGGACCTGGACAGTCCGCGTCTGGCGCGCTTCGATGCGCCCGATCAGGCGGGATGCGAGGCTCTGGTGGCGATCATCGTTCGCCATCTGCGCCCGGCTCCGCCTGTTTGATCGCAGCGCGCTTCCGCGCAGCGCCCACAGGGGAGAGTTTGCATGCTCGTCGACCACCGCACCTATACGGTTAAGCCTGGAACCATGGCCAAGCAGATGGCCCTCTACCAGGAATTCGGCTTCGTGCCACAGAAGCGGCATCTGGGCGAACCGCTGGCGTATCTGATTACAGAGTCCGGTGAGGTGAATACATTCATCCATATGTGGGTCTATAAGGACGCCGCGGACCGCGCGACACGCCGAGCCGCCATGGCAGCGGACCCCGAATGGCAGCTGTATCTGCAAAAGACCGGAGAGGCCGGGTATCTGATCGGGCAAAGAAACAATCTAATGACCCCGGCACCATTCGCTCCGATCAACCGCTAGGTCTCCCGGCCGGCCGCTGTCCATCCGCTCCGTTTACCGGGCGGATGGCACTGCCGAAAACTGCCCGGCGCACAGCCGTTTCGTGACCGGTCCGTCCGGCCGGTGATTACGGACCGGCCCTCGGCGGCAGGCACAGCGCGGCGCGGCCGCAGAGCGCGACAACCATTGAGCGCGGCAGCTATAGGGCGCGACAGCCATAGAGCGCGACAGCAACAGGCGGGGCAAACGATACGAGCGCGGTTGCGCCGGCACCGCTACCGAGAGCCAAATATGGCGCTGCCAACCCGCACCCAGGTTGCACCACATCCTATGGCAATCTCAAAATCGGCCGACATGCCCATGGAGACCGTCGCCAGCCCATGACGCGCGGCCCGGTCGGCGAGCCAGATGAAATGTGGCCGTGGATCCTCGCCCTGCGGCGGCACGCACATCAGACCTGTCAATGCCGCACCGAAACGTGCTTTGCATTCATTGATGAAGCCATCGGCGTCGTCGCGCGCTATTCCCGCCTTTTGCGGCTCGGATCCGGTGTTCACCTCGATCAGCAAGCCGGGCGTGCGGCCCTCCTTGGCGATCGCAGTTGCAATCGCGTCAGCGAGTTTCGGACGATCGAGGGACTCGATGACGTCGGCGATCCGCACCGCGTCGCGCGCCTTGTTGGTCTGCAAGCCGCCAATGATATGCAGGCTCAGCCTGTGAGTCGCGCGCAGCTGGACAAATTTGGCAACGGCTTCCTGGATGCGGTTCTCGCCAAACACCGTCTGGCCGGCGGCGAGCGCAGCGGTGATGGCCTCCACCGGCTTGGTCTTCGACACCGCGACCAGGGTGATGTCCTCCGGCTTGCGGCCGGCGGCGATTGCGGCGTTGGCGATGCGGTCCTGGACGCGACGGAGATTATCCGTGATCGAATCGGTCATGGCAGGGTTCTTTCGCTTGTCACCGTGGCTCGCGCGTCACCGGCGTCGCCACCCGGCGCGCCGGCACTTTCATATCGGGAATATTGCTTCTCCTCCACCAGCGTCGATCGCAGCAGCTGGTTGATGGCCCGCTTGATGCGGCCCCGCTCATCGTTCTCATGATAAACAGCACGCGCCAGCGTAACGAAGCCGGGTCCGAACTCGCCGGCCGCCTCCTTCTCGCGGATCAGGTCCTCGATGCGCCATAGCCGCGTGTTGACCGCCAGCAACGCCGCCTGCAGTTCCGGAATCCGGAATGGCAGCGCGGCACTGTGGCGCAACAGCTGGAGTTCCCGCTCGGCGTTGGCCCGGGCGTCGGGCGCGCGGAGGCGTTGGCACTTGATCTCCAGGATGACGATCTTGTCGAGGAGTTCACCCCACGAGACGGGGATCACCGGGTCGGTCATGGCGGCAGTGCCTCGGCCATGGCCGCAAAGACCGGGGCCCAGTCGCCATCCGTGTTCTGCCGAAACAGCCGCATCGTCGGATACCAGGGGCTGTCGGCGCGATCGAGCATCCAGCGCCAGTCCGGCACCCGCCGCAACGCGACCCAGACCGGGCGGCCAAGCGCTCCGGCCAGATGCGCGATCGAGGTGTCCGAGGTGACGACCAGATCCAGTGATGCCATGACGGCCGCGGTATCCAGAAACGCGTCGGGGCCGACATCCAGGCCCTGCAGCCTCTCGACCGGGAAGCCCGCGGTCGCGATCTGCTCCTCCCCTTCGCCTTTCTGCAGGCTGATCAGGCGCACGCCCGGCACATCGGCCAGCGCGCGGAACATCGCCAGGGGGATCGACCGCCCGCGGTCCTCGAAGCGGCCAGAGAACCCCTGCCAGTTGATGCCAATCCGCAGGTCCCCGACGCCGATGCGCTCACGCCAGACCGCGACACGATCGGGTTCAGCGAACAGATAGGGGGGCCGCGCCTCGGGCAGCTTCGTGCGGGCCGGGAGGCTGAGCAGCGGCACCACGGCGTCAATCGATGGCAAGGCGGCGCCGGCCGGAAGCATCCGCGGCAGGGACGGGTTGCTGGACAGGAGACGCAAGAGACGGGGCGGTGCCTCGAATATCACGTTGCCGCGGATCGCCGGCAGATAGCGCACGAACTGGATCACGTCGCCGAGGCCTTGTTCGGGATATACCAGCAGCGCGCGCTCACCGAGCGGTTCGCCCTGCCACTGCGGCTGGG
>DASWON010000189.1:0-3076 GCA_036398735.1 Rhodopila sp. | reverse complement strand
CAGCGCCGCAGCGTTCCCGACCCTCGACATTGCCAGCCTGACACGCGATCAGGCTCAGGCGATCTACCGCGCCCGGTATTGGTCGCCGATCGCGGGCGACAGCCTGCCGCCACCCGTCGCACTGGTCACGTTCGACTGCGCCGTCAACCAGGGTGTCGGGACCGCGGCCGTCCTCCTCCAGGCAGCGCTGGGCGTCACGCAGGATGGTGCGGTCGGGCCCCTGACCATCGCTGCATCTGTCCGCCACGCCAACGCCCCGACATCGCTTGTCCTCGAACTCTGCGCCCGACGGGCTCTCCGATACGCCGCCGGCGACATCGTCACGTATGGGCTGGGCTGGTTTCGCCGGCTCTTCGCCGCGGCGGCTCAGGCCGTACTTCCCTAAGCAACTGGAAAATGCAATGACCCTTGATCTGACGCCTGTCGTCCAGGCGCTGGCGACGCTTGTCCTGGCTGTCGTCGTGCCAGCGATCCCATACGCCGTGGTGCTGATCCAGCGCCACACCGGCATCAAACTCACCGGCCAGCAGACCGCGGCCATCACCGGCGCCGCCGATCAAGGGGCGAATCTCGCCTATGGTTGGCTGGTCACACAGGCCGCGTCGGTCGCGCAGATCCCGATGAAGAACGTGGCACTGGCTGTCGGGGTCAACCACGTCCTCGCTTCAGTGCCGGACGCGCTGAAAGCAATCGGCATCACGCCGGATCATGTCTCGGCCATGGTCGAAGCAAGGCTCGGCGGTCTGCTGGCAGCTGACCCAACCGTCAGCGTGGCAGCCGCGATCGCGGCGCCGGATACTGCCGTGCCCGCCGTTGCGCCAGTGGCGAGCCAGGCGCCGGCCGCTGCAGCCCCAGTCACCACCTCCGAGCCGGCCGCTGCCACCGCATAGCAGCGGCATCAGCCTGCCGCCGCACGCGGACCGACCGGCGCACTTTCCGAAATGAAAAGGATATCCATCATGCGAAACCTCGCACTCGCGGGCGCGTGCCTGTTTGGCTTGTCGGCTTGCGACGGCACCGCCATTACCCCAACCACCGTCACGACCAGCCTGACGACGGCGCAGCAGGATCTGCAGAAGGCGCTGAACCTGTACGGCATCGCCAAGGGCATCGCACAGATCGCCGAGATGGCCGATCCTGCGCTGGTGCCAGTTCTCGCGCCGGCAATCGCCGCCATGGATCCGCTGGTAGCTAGAGCGCAGGTGGCTTTGAATGACGCTTCCGCCGATGCCACCGCGCTCGAGGCGCTGGTGGCGCAGATCAGTCAGCAGGCCAACGCCCTCACAGTCCAGTCGGCCGCGGTGATCAAAGTGGTGCCCGCCGCGACGTAAGACGCATCCGCAACGTTGAACGCAAAAACCGCCCGGCAAGATCCTCGAGCGGTTTTTTTGTTTCTTGGCCTCCCCACCCAAAGTGCATTTGCAGGGAAGGGGCCGCTGGTCTGGGGGCCATTGGTGAAGCGGAGCGTGAAGAAGAATCGACGACAGCATAGAACGGCACGAATTTGTATAATACCTTCACAATACTTGTACCATAGCGGACAAGGCGCTTAGTCAAACAGATATCGCAGTCCATTTCGCGGCATGCTTGTTTAAACGAGAAGCTTCGGTCGCGGCCGTCCAGGTAGTGGTGTTCAATTCGCTCTGCGCCTGCGTCGGATCGACCGGCTCAATATGTCGCGGCACGGAAGGCCCTAGCCGGGCACCTGATACACCTTGGATGCTCCCGGCAATCCCCAGCCTGGATCAATCCGCACGAGGCTGGCCCCCCACCATTTCCAAGCGGCCCACGAGCCGGTGATCCAGGCCGCTGCCGCCAGAGCAAAGCTGATGTATTTCATCCCTACTGAGCCCGCTTTCGAAACGTGATACCACACCCATTAGACTAGTACCGCACCTGAGATCGCCCGCTGATGGTGGTGGTCGAGATCGCCGTCGGCATGCCACAAGCATGCCCCCGTGTCGGCAGTCGACAACCAATCACGGATCAGTGACAATTAGAGGAACTGCTCGACCAGCCCAATCTGCCATGGCCAGGCGCCGACGAGATGTGCCCGAAGTGCCGAGGGCGGGGCGATGCGTACTATCTGCACACGCACGGCGGGGCGGCCATCCTAGGCAGGAAGCGCGTCACCTGTCTGGCGTGCGATGGCTCAGGCCGCTTTCGGGTGCCGACAACAGAGTCCAAGCCTGAAAGGCGTTTACCAAATTTTTAGATAATTCAGATGTCGCCGGTGGAATCGTCAATGCGATCCCCATCTTTTTGAGCCTATTCGCGGAATTCTTCGGGGATCCCTCTCGTGAGTGGATCAGTCTAACCTGTCGAAAGGAGGGCGGCCGAGGACCATGAGTGATACGGCGCAGATTAACCCCAGGATACTGACTTGGGCGCGGGAGACCTAAATTATATCAGCGACCCACGGCCGGTCCGGTGCTGGCGCGGTGAAATTGCGCTCGACCAAGTCCGGCACCTAACGGTTGCCACCCTTGACTGCGGTGATAACAAACTTGCGCCGACTGATACCCGCGAGGCCCGCCTGCGACATCAACCGCGCGACGCGCTTGCGCCCAACACGACTGCCTTTGGCCGCAAGCTCGGCATGAATACGCGGTGCGCCGTAGGTACCACGGGAGACCCCATGGGCGGCACGGATTTCCCCCAGCAGGGCCTCGTCGGTCTCTGCCCGCCGCGACCGCGGCCGCTTCGCCCATGCATAGTAGCCGCTGGAGGAGACTCCCAGCAGCCGGCACATGGTGGCGACTGGATAGGATGCATGGTGATCGCTCACGCACCGGAACCCTTCGGAGGGATCGTGTTCGTCTCCCGAGCGAACCAGGCCGCCGCCTTTGAGAGGATCTCCCGCTCCAGTTTCAGTTGGCGGTTCTCACGTCGTAGCCGGCTGAGTTCCTTACGCTCCATGCTCGCCAGCCCGCTGTCACCGTGGCCGGTATTACGCGCCGCCTGGGCAACCCAGTTCTTGATCGACTGCGCCGTCGGTTCAAACTCCCGCGCCAAATCCTCCGGCGAACGACCAGCATTCACCCACTCAACCATCCGGCGCCGAAACTCAGGCGCA
>DASWON010000188.1:0-13143 GCA_036398735.1 Rhodopila sp. | reverse complement strand
CTCCCTGGTGTTTCAGGGAGCGTGGCATCACAGCCCGCGCTGTCAAGGTCGCGGCGGATTTGGCATTCTCGGCCGATGCGGCTGACCCATCCCTCCATCCGGCCCGTGGGCCGGCCGATAGCATTCCGTTTCGACGACCGGCGGATCGACGCGCTGGAGGGTGAGACGATCGCCGCGGCGCTGTCGGCCGCGGGCGTCACGACGTTTCGCCACACCGCGTCCGGTGCCCCGCGCGGGCTGTTTTGCGGCATGGGCGCCTGTTTCGACTGCGTCGTCACCGTCAACGGGCGGATCGGGCAGCGCGCCTGCCTGACGCCGGCGACGGACGGAATGACGGTGGAGAGCGGATTTCCCGCCGAACTGGCGCAGGATGCCGCATCGGAACCGGACGATCGGACGTGCGACGTGCTGATCGTCGGCGGCGGTGTCGCCGGTCTGTCGGCGGCGATCGCGGCGGCGGAAGCGGGCGCCTCAGTCGTGGTGCTGGATGAGCGGCACACGGCAGGCGGCCAGTTCGCCAAGGCGCTGGCGCCGAGTTACGCTGACGCCACGCCGGATCCGCAGTTCGCGCTGGGAATCGACCTGCGGGCGCGGGCCGGACGCGCCGGGGTGCGGCTTGAGAGCGATGCGATGGTCTGGGGCGGCTTCGCTCCTGAGTCCGCCCCCCCGTTCGCGGAAGCCCGCCCGGGTGCGCCCGCGACGGGCATCCGGGACCCCGCCGTGCCTGAGGCCCATGGGGCATCAGCGCCGGGTGAGCGGGATCCTGCGGCACCGCCCGCCGAGGTCGCGGCGCTGATCCGCGGCCAGGCGGTGACCTATCGTCCGCGCCGGCTGATCCTGGCGACCGGGGCTCATGAGGCACCGGTGCCGGTTCCCGGCTGGACGCTGCCCGGCGTGATGACGACCGGCGGCTTGCAGACGCTGGTGCGGACGCAACGGGTCTGCCCGGGTGAGCGCGTGCTGATCGCCGGTAGCGGCCCGCTGAACCTGCAGCTTGCCTGCGAGCTCCTGGCTGGTGGAGTGCGGCCAGTCGCGGTGCTGGAGTCCGCACCTCGGCCAGGTTTCGCCGCCTGGCGCGACCTGGCGCGCATGGCATCGGCGGCGCCGGACCTGCTGCGGGATGGCATCGTCATGCTGCGGACCCTGCGGCGAGCACGTGTGCCGGTGCTCTGGGGAACGACGTTGGAGCGGCTGGAGGCGGGTGATCCGGCCACCGCCGCCGCGACCGGCGACCGGGTCACCGCGGCGATCGGCGAGGCGGCGCCGCGCGCCGGCGATGCGGGCACCGCCGCCGCGACCCGCGATCCGGGCACCACCGCCGCGAGCTGCGACCGGGTCACCGCGGCGGTAGCCGGCGGACGACGCTTCGCGGTGGACACCGTGGCACTGAACGCCGGGTTTCAGCCGGAGGTCGGCCTGGCGCGGGCGCTGGGCGTGCCGCACCGGCTGGTTGACCGGGGCGCCGGCCACCTCGCGAGCGAAACCGACGCCGAGGGACGCACCGTCGTTCCCGGGATCTTCGCGGTGGGTGACGGCGCGGCTCTGGGCGGGGTCCGGATCGCCGGCGCGCGAGGCCGACTCGCCGGTCTGGCGGCCGCGCGTGACCTGGGCTTCCCGGCCACGGCCGATCGGTCGGCGCAACGCGTGCTGCTTCGCGCCCGGCGATTTCAGGACGCGCTGTGGCGGGTGTTCGCGGCGCCGCCGCTGCCGATCGCCGACGCCACCGTCGTCTGCCGTTGCGAGGAGGTGAGCGCGGGCCGGCTGCGTGCCGAGATCGCGGCCGGACTGACCTCGCTGCCGGCCTTGAAGAAGGCGACCCGAGCGGGCATGGGCCGCTGCCAGGGGCGCTTCTGTGCGGCTACGATCGCGCGCATGGGCCCGGCGGCCCCCGGACCCGACGGTTTTGCCGCCCCTCGTGCCCCATTGCGTCCGGTGCCGGCGGCGCCGCTGATGCGCGAGGCGCCGGAGTTCGTCGCGCCACTGCTGTCCGACCCGTTGCCGCCCATCCGGCTGCATGCCGTGCCGCCTCTGCCGGTCGAGACGCGACATGCCGACGTGGCGATCATCGGCGGCGGAGCGACCGGACTTTCGACGGCGTATTTTCTCGCTCAAGGCGGTGCGGACGTGCTGGTGATCGATCGCGATGAGGCCGCGATGGCGGCCAGCACCGCGAATGCCGGCAGCCTGCATGTCCAGTTGCTGTCCTATGATTTTACCGACGACTCGCCGGCGGATGGGGGCCCGGCGGCACATACGCTGCCACTGGCCCCGCGCAGTATCGACCTGTGGCGCGAGGTTGCCGCCGCGGCCGGCGAAGATCTGGGCATCCGCACCGAGGGCGGGCTGATGCTCGCCGAGGATGAGGCCGGCCTGGCATGGCTGCGGCGCAAATCGGCGATGGAGCGTCGCTGGGGCATCACCAGCCATGTGCTGGGGCGCAACGAACTGCGCGCGCTCGCGCCCGCCGTGTCCGATCGCATGCTGGGGGCGGACTTCGTTCCGGCCGAGGGCTATGGCGATCCGTTGCGCGGCATGATGGCTCTGCTGCGTCTGGCTCGGGCCGAGGGTGCGCGTCTGCTGCGCGGGGCAGAGGTCCTGCGGATCGAGCGTTCCGGCGCGGCCTGGTTGCTGACGACCAGCAAGGGTCCGGTCACCGCCGGCCGCGTGGTGAATGCGACCGGGCCCTGGGCGGCGCGTATCGGCCGGATGGTCGGGCTGGACCTGCCGGTGACCGGAACGGTGCAGCAGGTGATCGTGACGGAACCGGCGCCGCCGCTGACACGGCATCTCATCGCGGTCGCCAACCGCCATCTGTCGCTGAAACAGCAGGCGAGCGGGGGGTTCCTGATCGGCGGCGGCTGGTTCGGCGGGTTCGACGCCGCGACCGGACGGACGAGCCCGCTGCGGCGCAATATTGAGGGCAATCTATGGGTCTGCGCGAGAGCCCTGCCGGCAGCGGGGGCGCTGTCCATCGTGCGTGCCTGGACCGGGATCAACCCGGCGATCGATCGGGCGCCGCTGCTGGGCGAAGCGATCGGGCTGCCCGGCTTCTACAACACCGTCACCGCGAACGGCTACACGCTGGGGCCGGTGGCAGGGCAGATGACGGCTGAGGCGATCCTGCACGGCGAAGCCATCGATCCGCGCTACACCCTGGCTCGGTTCCGGTAGCGTCTGCCGCTGTCCGCGCCACTTTTTGATGCGGCTCAGCCGCAGGGGCTTCACGCAGCTGTCTGATGCAATCAGGGTAGCGATGTGCCGTGGTTCGGCCGCACCTTCTCGCGGTTCCGGTTCCGGTTCCGGTCGCGGGTGGCGCCTCCGCCGCGCCGGTGGGCGCTTCCGCTGCGCCGGTGGGCGTTTCCGCTGCGCTGGCCGGCGCTTCCCCCGCGCTGACCGGTGCTTCTACTGCGCTGGCTGGCCCTTCCGCTACGCGGGCTGGCGCTTCCGCTACGCTGGCCGGCGCCTCCGCCGCGCCGGTGGGCGCTTCCGCTACGCTGGCCGGGACTTCCACCTCGCTGGCTGTCGCTTCTGCCGCGCCGGTGGGCGCTTCCGCTGCGCTGGCTGGGGCTTTCCGCTGCGCTGACCGGGGCTTCCGCTATGCTGCCTGGCACTTCCGCTACGCTGGCCGCCGCTTCCGCTACGCTGGCCGTCGCTTCCGCTACGCTGGCTGGCACTTCCGCCGCGCTGACCGGGGCTTCCGCTACGCTGGCCGGGACTTCCGCCGCGCTGGCTGGCCCTTCCGCCGCGCCGGCTGTTGCCGGTGCTACGCATGGACCTCGCTGCTGCTCTCGGCTGGCGGCGCGTGCACCAGCACGTCTCCCAGCTTGTCCAGCAGATAATCCGCGTCCGCGGGGTCGACCGTCTCCACCAGCGTCAGCACGCGGCTGATCACCCGGGCCCGGAACCGTTCCAGATCCCGCGCTTCTCCGTCGAAACGCAGTTCGTCCACCACATCGACCGCGGCCCGAACGGCGACAAACAATGCTTCCGGCATGGCGGCCTTGCGATACAGCGCATCGAGGCCGCGCCGGCTCACCTCGTGGATCAGGATCTGAGCGTTATCGAGAGGTATGTCAGCCCTGGCTGCCATCGCCGCCTCGAAGAACGCGATATCGCCGGTGCACAACGCGCGCAGGATCAGCGAAGGCGTCAACCGGCCGTTGCGGTGCATCTGCGCGACCATGTGCCGCAGTTCGGCATCCGAAGCGCCCATGCTCAGCCGGATCACCGCATGTTCACGGGAGGTCAGCACGATATTGGCAGCCGTCGCCGGCGCGAGGTCGTGCACGTTCACCAGATGGGTCTGCAATGCCTTCGACACCATCGTGACCATGCGTTCGGCGACGGTGATCGGCAGGGTCTCCCGCAGCACCATCGCTTTCTTGACGCTGTCGCTGTCGGCGAAGCGGGTCACCGCCCGGTGGAATGTTTCCTCCCCGATGGCCGCGGTGTTGTTGGCCATCAGCACGACGACGGCGGGCTCCTCGGCGTGGGTCACCAGCGCGTCGGACACCGATTCCGTCAGGTTGGGACGGCTCGCCACGGCCTGCTGCTTCATCGAGGACCCGGCGCGAACGATATCGATCAGATCCTCGTCGGTCAGCACCAGCGAGTCGGCCAGCACCGGCAAGGCGACGAATTCGACGTCCTGCGCCAGCTTGCGCGCGACGTCGCGTGGCAGGTGCGGCGAGTGGCGCAACGCGCGGGACAGCGATGCCCGAACCGCTTCCTCCACGTCACGCGACAGGGCGCGCACGATATCCTGAGCCAGTTTGACCTCGGCCGGCGTGAGCCCGTTCCCAGACAAGTCCATTGAGACCTTGTTCGCCAATTCGGCGCGCAGATCCGGGGAAGGCTGGGACATCAGCCGAGCGACATCTTGATACGAGAGTGCGGTGGCCATGGTGAACCTCGCGAGGGCCCTGAAGCGCACCAATCTGGCAGACAGACATGAACAACCGGTTAACCGGAGACCACTATCGGCGCGCCGGACCCGTCGGATCGGTGACTCCGCGGCGAGCGCTCGCCCGGTGGGATGTTGTTGCTCTCGTGCGCGGCCGCGCCAGCCCGGTGCGCGCGCCGGCGGCAACGCTGATCGGTATGAACTCCGCCCGTCGAAAGATGCCCGTTGCCATGCGCCAGCCGGTTGGAGCTGCCTCCGGCGGGTGTCGCTGTGCATGAGCGTCGCGGCGCATAGGCACGTGGCCCACGGCCTTGCCGCCGCTCGATGCTCCTCCGCCCCGGCGGCTCGGCCCCCCGCCAGCCCGGCCCCCCGCCAGCCCGGCCCCCGCCAGCCCGGCTCCCCCGCGGCCCGGTGGCCCGGCGGCCCACCGGCCCCGCCTGCCCCGCCGCGCGCGGGCCCCGGGCTCTGCCAGGTCACGCCGACACGTCGCGAAGCCGCCCCGCATGGCCATGCAGGCCGCCCCGCTACGACGTCCGCAACAGGCGCAGAACCTCCCCCTCCGTGAGGATCTGTGGCAGGATCTCCGGCTGTCCGCCGCCCGCCGGGTAAAATACGTATAGCGGCACGCCATCGCGTCCGTTCTGTCGCAGGAACGCGGTGATCGCCGGATCCTGCCGCGTCCAGTCTCCCTTCAGGTAGGCCACGCCGTTCGCGGCGAATGCCCGCTCCACCGCGTCCGTCGCGATCGCCACCCGCTCATTCACCAGGCAGGTCACGCACCATGCCGCCGTCATGTTCACGAACACCGGCCGCCCCTGCGCCCGCAGCGCCGCCAGCCGGTCCGGGGCGAACGCCTCGGCACTGGAAGGCGCATCAGGCGAGGCACCGGCCGGGACCGTCGAAATCCCGCTCAGCACCGCCAGCGCGACCAGGATCGCCATGGTTGCCGCGGTCTGGCCGATCCGCCGGGGCTGCACCGCGGACGCCTGCGTGGTGCCGAAGACCCAGGCCGCGAAGCCGATCAGCACCAGCCCGGCCGCCGTCGCCAGGACGCCGTTCGGCCCGGCCTCCTGACTGACCACCCAGGCCAGCCATGCCGCGGCGCCATACATCGGGAAGGCCAGCGCCTGCTTCAGCACCTCCATCCACCGCCCGGGCCGTGGCATCAGCCGCGCCAAGCCGGGCATCGAGGCCAGCGCGACGTACGGCGCGGCCAGCCCGAGCCCCATGACCGCGAATACCAGGACGGTCACGGCGGGCGGAGCGGCCAGTCCGGCGGCCACCGCCACGCCCATGAACGGCGCGGTGCACGGTGTTGCCACCAGAACCGCCAGCAGCCCGGTGAAGAAGCTGCCGGCCACGCCGTGGCGCTCGGTCAGTTCGCTGCCGGCCCCGGTGAGCGCGCCGCCGACCTGGAACACGCCGGACAGGTTCAGCCCGACGGCGAACAGCAGCCAGGTCATCCCGGCCACGAACACCGGGGAGGAGAACTGAAACCCCCAGCCGGCCGCCGTCCCGGCCGCGCGTGCCGCCAGCAGCGCCACCGCCAGCGCGACGAATGTGACCAGCACCCCGGCGGTGTAGGACACCGCGTGCCCCTGGCCGCGCCCGGCGTGCCGAGCCAGGGCGACCGCCTTCATCGCCAGGATCGGAAACACGCACGGCATCAGGTTCAGGATCAGGCCGCCCAGGAAGGCGAACACCAGGATCTGCCCCAGCGGCGGCATCGCCGGTGCCGGCGCCGCCCCCGCCGCCGCGTTGACCACCACATCGGCCTGCATACCAGCCCGGTCGCGCACCGACAGCACGCCCGACAAGCCCTTTGCCGTGTCAAACCCCTTGGCGGGCTTCAGCGCCAGGGTGAAGCCTCCGACGCGCACCGAAAGCGGCTGCGCCGCGTCATCCTGGATCTGGTTCGGCCGGTCCGGGATGAACCACGCATCGGTGACCGTGGCGGTCGTCAACTCCGGCCCCTGCACGTACAGAATGCCATCCGGGGAAATCCGAGCCTGCCATGGCGACGCCCGTGGCACCGCCGAGTCATGCGCCGCGAACAGCCTGGCTTCGGCCGACGGCCCCGGTGTTCCGATCGGCAATGTCAGGGAAAAGTCGGCCTGCTCGGGGACGCAGATGTCCTTGCACACCAGCCAGTCCGCGTGCGCCTTGATCGCCCCCGTTGCCGTCGTCACGGTGACCGGCAGCAGCACGTCGCCGGTATAGGCGTACGTCATCACCGGCCCCTCGGGGACCCGCCGCGGCGTCGGCCAGTCGATCGGCGACTGCTGCGCTCCCTCGACCGTGAATTCAGGGGCCACCCCGGCATCGCCCGGATTCTTCCAGTAGGTGTGCCAGCCGTTGGCCAGGCGCAGGCGCAACCCGACGCGGAACGGCGTGCCCGGCCGCATCGCGTCGGTGTCGGTGACCAATGTCGCGACGGCGCGCGGGCTGCTGACCGGGGCAGTCTCCAACGCATGCGCCGGCCTGCCCGCCACCACCGCCACCATCACCATCAGCATCGCCATCAGCAGCCGCGTCATGCCATCTCCATCCCGCGTCGACGCCGGTCATATGCGCCCGCCAACCGGGCGATGCCAGCCGCGGGGCTACCCTTCCTCGATTTTTCCCTCTAGCGTTCGCGCAAGGGAATCAAACTGAGGAAACCGCATATGACAACCGATGGCTCCGGCGGTAACAATGGCTTCGGCAGTGACTGCCTCGTGGGCGTGCGGGTCCTGGACATGACCCAGTTCGAGGCGGGACCGTCCTGCACCGAGACCCTTGCCTGGCTGGGTGCCGAGGTGGTGAAGATCGAGAACCCCAGGGGTGGCGATCCCGGCCGCTCGCTGGGCGGCAAGCCGGGCGTGGACGACCCGTACTTCCTGAATTTCAACGCCAACAAGAAGTCGCTGACGGTCAATCTGAAAGATCCGCGCGGCCTGCAGCTGGTGAAGGACCTGGCGGCCAAGGCCGACGTGCTGGTGGAGAATTTCGCCCCCGGTGCGATCGAGCGTCTTGGCCTGGGCGCCGAGGTGATCCGGGCGATCAATCCCTCGATCATCTACTGCCAGGTGAAGGGCTTCGGGGAAGGCAGCCCGTACGAGAAAAACCTCGCCTTCGACATGATCGCCCAGGCCTGCAGCGGCATCATGAGCACGACCGGCGAACTCGACGGCCGGCCGCTGAAGCCCGGTCCGTCGCTGGGCGACACCGGTACCGGCATGCTGCTGGCGATCTCGATCCTCGGCGCGCTGTACCGGCGCAAGACGACGGGGCAGGGTGATCATCTGCAGGTCGCCATGCAGGATGCGATGCTGCACTACATGCGGATCGGTTTCGCGCACCAGTCGCGCACCGGCAAGGCCGCCCCGCGTGCCGCCGACACCTCGGTCACCGGCGGCAATCCGCCGATGGGCACCTTCCCCAGCAAAGGCGGCGGTCCCAACGATTACGTCTATGTCTATACGTCGCGCGCGAACCCTGAGCATTGGCGGCGCCTGCTGGGCGTCATCGGGCGGGAGGATCTGATCGGCGATCCCCGCTATGACAGCCCCGCCGCCCGCGCCGAACGCGCCGCCGAGGTGAACGAGATGGTCGCCGCCTGGACCCGCCGGCATACCAAGCACGAGGCAATGGAAATCATCGGCGCCGCCGGCATCCCGGCCGGCGCGGTGCTCGACACGATGGAGCTGCAGAACGATCCGACGTTCGAGCAGCGCGGCATCATGCAGACCATCGACCATCCGACGGTCGGGCCGTTCAAGATGGTCGCCTGGCCGGTTCGTTTCTCCGGCAACCCGCCGCCGGTGCGGCCGGCACCATTACTCGGGGCGAACAATGACGACGTGCTGACCAACTGGCTCGGACTGGCCGCGGACCAGGTCAACGGCCTGCGCGGCGAAAGCATCATCGGCTAACCAGGTGGTCCGAGCCCGGCGCCGTCTTCGGGGCGCCGGGCCAACCGGGCCATCCACATGAGGGAGAGCAAGAAATGGCTGAAATCACCGGCTCGGAAATCATCGCCCGATGCCTGCAGAAAGAGGGGGTCTCGGATCTCTTCTACATCATGGGCGGCCCGATGCTGCTGGCCGAGGCCACCTGCGTCAAGGAAGGCATCCGCATGATCGACGTCCGCCATGAACAGGCGGCGGCCTTCATGTGCCAGGCCTACAGCCGGCTGAAGCAGGTGCCGTCGGTCTGCATGGCGGCCTCGGGTCCGGGTGTCACCAACCTCATCACCGGCATGGCCAACGCGCTCATCGACTGCTGCCCGGTCGTGGCACTGGGGGGATCGAGCCCGCTGTCGCAGTTCGGCCGCCAGGTGTTCCAGGAGATCGACCAGGTCGAGCTGATGCGTGGCTGCTGCAAGCACGTCGACCGGCTGATCAACCTCAAGCGCATTCCGCAACAGATCAACTTCGCGCTGCAGAAGGCGATCCTGGGCAAGCCCGGTCCGGTCTACCTCGATTGCCCGGGCGACATGCTGTACCAGAAGATCGACGAGAACCTGGTCGACTGGTCGTTCGCCGGCCGTCCGATCCTGGACAGCCGCCCGATGGGCGATCCCAGGCAGGTCGACGCGCTGATCGGTGCGCTGGCTGAAGCCAAGAATCCGGTGATCGTGTCGGGCTCCGGCGTGATCTGGTCGCGCGCATGGGCCGAGATGCAGGCCTTCGTCGAGGCCGCCGGCATCCCGTTCTACACCACCCCGCAAGGCCGCGGCGTGGTTCCCGATGACCACCCGTACTCGTTCCTGTCGATGCGCTCCGGCGCATTCCGCGACGCCGACCTGATCATCGTGCTGGGCACCCGCATGAACTACATCATCGGCCACGCCTCACCGCCGCGCTTCGGGCCCACGGCGAAGATTGCCCGTATCGACGTCGATCCGACCGAGATCGGCGCCGCCGCGCGATACGTCGACATCCCCATCGTCGGCGACTGCAAGGCCGTGCTGGGGCAGTTGCTGCAGGGCATCAAGGGTCGCATCAATCCCGACCAGTATGCCGGCTGGCGCAAGCAGCTGGCCGACGGTGAGGCGGCAAAGCGCTCCTCGGCCGGCGCCAACAAGCTGCAGGAGGATGGCGACATCCATCCCGTCCGTATGCTGGAGGCGGTGCGCGACTTCATGAAGCGCGACGCGATCCTGTGCGTCGACGGGCAGGAGACACTGAACTACGGCCGTCAGACGATGCCAACCTTCGCACCGGGCCATCGTTTGAACTCCGGTCCGTTTGGCACGATGGGCGTCGGCCTGCCGTTCGGCGTCGGCGCGAAAGTCGCCTGCCCGGACAAGCAGGTGATCGTCGTCCACGGCGACGGCTCGATGGGCCTGAACGCGATGGAACTGGACACCGCGATCCGCCACAAGATCCCGATTCTCGTGGTGATCAGCCTGAACGGCGGCTGGACCGGCGATCCGAAGCGGGAAAAGCCCGGCCGCGATCTTGGTTACACCCGTTACGACAAGATCTGCGAGGCGCTCGGCGGCTACGGCGAATACATCACGAAGGTGGAAGATATCCGCCCGGCTCTGGAGCGCGCGCAGAAGAAGGTCGACGAGGGCATGGTCGCCCTGGTGAACGTGCGCACCGATTACCGGGCACGGTTCGCCGGCGTGGCCTTCTCGGACTACTCGACCTGACGCCAGGCGCATCGTCGGCCAGGGCGCGCACCGGCGAAGGCGCGTCCCGGCCATGACCATGGCGGAGCCCGGGGCCATGACCATGGCATGGAGCCCGGGCCGTCCCAAGTCGGGACCCGGAGGCAACCTGAACCCCGACCCCCGGGACATCCGCCCCTTTCAACTCGGAGACCGGTATCCCGGGGGCCGGTCGGATCGCGCCGGATATCGCGGCGGGCCCGCGGGACGCGACTCCGGCCAGATGCATGGCCGAATCACGGATGCCCGCCGTGACGATTGAAAAGCTGGACCTGAACCTGTTCAAGGTCTTTGAGGCCGTGCTCCGCCATCGCGGGGTCAGCGGCGCGGCACGCGAGCTTCATGTGACGGCGTCCGCCGTCAGCCATGCTTTGTCGCGGCTGCGCCAGGCCGTGGGGGACGAATTGTTCGTGCCCGGCGACCAGGGCATGGAACCGACCCCCCGAGCCCGCGAACTGGCGCCGGGCGTCAGGGAGGGGCTGGAGCGCATCAGCCTCGCGGTGAACGGCCGGCCGTTCGTCGCCGCGCAATCGCTGCGCACCTTTCGCATCGCCGGCACCGACTACATCGCGGCGACGATCCTGCCACCGCTGATCGAGCGGATGGCCGCCGAGGCGCCGAACATCAACCTGCGGATCTTCCCGCCCAATCGTCTCGATGTGATCCGCGAACTCGACGAGGGTCGTCTCGACTGCGTCATCGGCTGGTTCGCTGACCTGCCCGACCGGATGTGCCGCACCACGGTCGCTCTGGACGCCGAGACCGTCGTCGTCCGGGCGGGGCATCCGCTGACCGAGGGGCCGGTCACCAAGCAGCGGCTGCTGTCGTTTCCCCATATCGTGGTCGAACTGACGGGCGGCGAGACCGACACGGTCGATGGCTTCCTCGACGACCGCGGCGTGTTCCGCCGGGTATGGATCGAGCGGCTGCTCATTGACGGCGGCGGCGGCGATCAGGGTTCGGTCGCGCGGGTCGCCGTCTCCCTGCCGCACTACGGGGCGGTCGCTCCGGTGCTGCTGGTCTCCGACATGGTCGCGACCCTGCCGCGGCGCTTTGCCGAGGCGGCGGCACGGGCGGGCGGCCTCGTTCTGCTCGACCTGCCGTACGAGCCGCTCGCCGTGCCGGTGGAGGCCGTCTGGCACCAGAGGTCGGAGCGCGACCAGGGCATCCAGTGGCTCCTCGGGCTGCTGACGCAGCCGTCGCCGGAGGGCTGACGTCGAACCGGCGCACCGTTTGCCGCGACCGCCGACGGGAGACTGCCAAGGGGACAGCCAATACCGCCAAGGGGACGCCCAATACGGACGGTAGCGGGGACGCCGCCGCCAACGAAACAGCCAGCGGGCCGGCCGCCGCCAGGCCGATACGGCCGGTAGCGGGGGCAGCCTACGCGACGGCCAATGGCCAGTGGCCGGGACGCCGATCCAGGCGGTAGCGGGACAGCGGCCTGCACGGGGTGGGGCCGCTGCTGGGCCTGAGCAGTGCCGGCCGTGACGTGGGAGAGATCGCGGCACGACAATGCTTCCGTGGGTCCGAGCAGGCGCGGGCTGCCATCCGGCGGCCGTTGCGGTTGGCGAGTTTTCAGCCACCGCCGCCCGACAACCCGCTGGCGAAGTACGGCACGGATATCTGCTGGTTGTCGCAGCCGGTCCGGGTCCCATCGAGCGAAGCAACGATGAAGGTGTCCTCGACCTGCCCCTTGACTGTTCCCGTCCGCTCCGCGCCGCCTTGTTCGACGGCCGCCAGGTGGAATATCCGGCCGGTTTCAAGGGTCCCGGAAACCTTGGCGAGATGCTTCATTTCGTCCCACGCGATGAAGCCGACCAGCGTGTTGTCGGGTTGCAGAACGATGTGCCAGTCCATCGCCGGACAGGCCCCCGTCGGGGTCGAGTGAAAGGCGTAGAGCCTGCCCTTCGGCGGCTGTGCCACGGCGGCACTGAGCGCCGCGATCATCGACAGGGCGAGCACGGAAAGGCCCGCCATGGTCAAGCGCGAGTTCATATAGAAATTTTCCTGTTCAGTGGAGTGACTACACAAACCCTAAGTAAAAACCTAAATAAAACGCGTCAATATGAAAGTTATTCATGAGGTCTGTGAATTGCATTCATGGCGTTTGCGTCGTGCCGGGTGATCCGGACCATCGCTGTCGGGTTGGATGGAGCAGGCGGGTTCGCGGCGGCATCGAGCCGCGACGGCGCGGCATATTGCCTGGGCTGTTGCTGTCGCGTGGGTAGAAGCGTCCGCCCGATCGCCTGGCACCCGGACGGGAGACGCGGTGCGGAACACCGGCGCGGATCCGCCTCGCGGCCCCGTGTCGAGCAAGACGACGATGCAACTTATACGAAACGAAGTCTCAAGTCGGCGCGATCACCGATCGGGCCGTTGTGCAACGTCGAATATAGCGCTATGGCTTGCCGGGCAGGCTGCATGAATTCCGACGCCCGATCAGCGAAACTGGCGATCACAAGAATCCCCGGAAAGGGGAGCCGGGAGGAGACAATGCAACAGGCTTTCACAGGAACATCCGTCCGTGGCGCGACCGCGCGGGTTCGACGTCTCGGATTGGCAATCACGCTCGCCGGGC
>DASWON010000187.1:0-2797 GCA_036398735.1 Rhodopila sp. | reverse complement strand
TCCGCTCCGGCGGCCGCCTGGTCCTGAACATGCCCGCCTACCAGTGGATGCGCTCCGCCCATGATCGACGCGTGCATAACGTCCGCCGCCAGACCGCCGGCCAGACCACTGCGATGCTGCGCCAGGCCGGTTTCACCAACGTGCAGGCCCGCTACTGGAACAGCCTGCTGCTGCCGCTGATGATCATCCAGCGCAAGCTCCTGTCTCGTGGCAATGCCATGTCCGACGTCGCTCCGTTTTCGCCATGGCTCGATGCCAGGTTGCATGGTGTCACGAATTTTGAACATCGCCTTCCGTTCTCGCTTCCTGTCGGGGGGTCGGTGCTGGCAATAGCAGAGAAACCATGAACGACACGCCGACCTTCGTTGAGGCCCGCTCCCCCCGGACGCACGCGATGCGTACCGGGCTTTCGATCGTCGTCCCGGTCTATCGGGGCGCTGCGACGATCGGCCGCCTCGTGGATGCCCTGTCTGACCTGGCACCCGCTGGCGGGCTCGAGGTCGTCCTGGTCAATGACGGCAGTCCGGACAATTCCGGCGAGGTATGCCGCGACCTGCTCGCAACCGCGCGAGTCCCGCTGATCTACATCGAACATGCGCGGAATTTCGGCGAGCACAACGCGGTCATGACCGGGCTGCGGCACGCGCGGGGCGATTTCGTCATCACCATGGACGATGACCTGCAGAACCCGCCCGGCGAGGTCATCAAGCTGTATGATCACGCGCGTTCGGGCGGCTGGGATGTCGTGTACACGCGGTACAAGGTCAAGCAGCACGAGGGTTGGCGCAACCTGGGCAGCCGTTTCGCGAACGCGGTCGCCGACCGGCTGCTGGACAAGCCAAAGGGCGTGTATCTGTCCTCATTCCGCTGCATGTCGGCGCTGGTGGTGCAGGCAGTCACGCGCTACCGTGGTCCATATCCGTATGTCGACGGGCTGATCATGCAGGTGACCCAGCGCATCGACAGTATCGAGGTGCGCCATCTGCCCAGAGCGGAGGGACGCTCGAACTACAACCTGGTCCGCCTGGTGCGGCTGTGGCTGAACCTGGCGACCAGCTTTTCGCTGGCACCGTTGCGGCTGGCGATCTTCGCCGGCCTGGGGCTTTCTGTGGCCGGGGGTATCGGCGCGATTGCGACGATCTCGGAGGCACTGTTCGTCCACAAGACACCGTCGGGCTGGGCCTCCACGATGGTGGTGCTGCTGCTGGTCTCCGGTGTGCAGTCGATGATCCTTGGGGTGCTCGGCGAGTACGTCGGCCGCACATTCCTGTCCGCTAACGGCAAGCCGCAGGGGACGGTGCGCCGTATCGAGCGCAGTGCGACAGACCGGGACCGGACATGAGCGTTTACTGGCTCATCCTGACCGCCGCCATCATCACCAGCATGGCGGGGCAGACGCTGCTGAAGACAGCGGCCGGGGCCCCCGATTTCATCAGCCAGTTGTTCGACCCACGTACGTTGATCGGGTTGTGCCTGTACGGCGGGGCCGCGTTGCTGTACATCATCGCGCTACGGCGAATTCCGATGTCGGTGGCCTTGCCGTGCACCGCCATTTCGTATGTCGCGGCCGCTCTGATCGGCCATTACGGGTTTGCCGAGCCGCTCGGCATGATGCAACTCGGCGCGCTGGCGCTGATCTGCGCCGGCGTGGTCATGTTGGCACTGGCGTAACGCCCGACAGGTCGGTTTCTGCTCTACCGGGTCCGGCGTCTGCGTGCCCAGGCAGGCCTCGGCGTCTGGCCGCGGCGATTGGTTTCAGTCCGGCAGCTGCGGCAGTGCTGTCCCGCGACGTCCCTCAGAACATGCAGCGGGGGACGCGAGCAGGGACGCTGGGCAACGACAGATGACCAAGGGCGCACGGAACCGGATCAGTCAGCGTTGATGCCGGCTCATATGCACGCGGGGGGCAGCATGGCGGCTGCGCCCAAAATCAACCCGACGCCGGCCGACTGCCCACCGCCGACCGCCCACTGCCCACTGCCCACTGCCGAAGAGCCAAACAAAGCGGCTCGCCGGCATGAACTGCGGGCCTGCACTGAGCATTGCTTTGTAGCACAGTCCGGCCGCCACGACGCTCCTGGCGACCCCGCTGCGAAATGAATCGTCCAAGCGAATTTCCCGGCCCGCCAGTCAACGCGGCGCAAAGGCCCCATAGACCTGAGAGCGCGGGGCGAATGCGCCATAAGCGTGGTTGTCGTACGCCCCCTGGCCGTAGGCTTTGCCGCTTTGCGCAAAGTCCCCATACGCAACAGGCACTGTGACTTGGGCATGCGGGTCGCCATTCTGCCACCGGGCCATGACCAGCACGCGATAAGCCTCGCCCAGAACAGGCGTCTCCGAGTGATAGGCTGCGACGGCCGTTGGCCAGTCCTTGCCGTCGGCATACAACGCGTTGAGGAAACGGGCCGCGTAATTCGCGTTCGCGCGGGGATCAAACGCCTCATCGAGGGAGGCGAAAGCATTGGGATGGTACATCAGGTTCACCTGAAGGCATCCAACGTCGATAGAGCGCACGCCCCGATCCTGCAGCGCCTTCACGGCCAGCACGGCCTCTTGCTTGGTCCCGAAGAACTGGCCGTCTCCCTCGGCATTGACGGTCCACGGCCACGGCCGCACGCGACCGGCGCCAGGGTCGGCTCGTCCGGTCTCGGTGAGGCTGATGGCACCGAGCAGTCGAGCGGGCAGTCGGTTGACATATTCCGCCGCGATAACCGCGGTTTCACACAGCGTGGCCGGATCAGCGACGATGCTCTGTCGTCCGCTAGCAGCCCCCGTCCGCGCCGGAGCGCCTGGAACA
>DASWON010000186.1:0-5845 GCA_036398735.1 Rhodopila sp. | reverse complement strand
TACGTCAGTCAGTACGCGAGCACGCATCCCTGGGAGGACTGGGCAGAGACCTGGGCGCACTACCTGCATATCGTGGACACGCTGGAGATGGCCCGCGCGTTCGGGATCAGCGTGAAGCCGCGGCTGGTCCGCGACGAGACGCTGTCGGCCGAGATTGATCTGGACCCGTATGAGACGGTCAGCATGACGGAGATCATCGGTGCGTGGCTGCCCCTGACCTTCGCGATGAACAGCCTCAACCGGGCGATGGGCAATCCGGACCTGTATCCGTTCGTCATCTCGCCGGCTGTGGTGACTAAACTGGGGTTTGTGCACGACGTGGTGCATGGACGACCGTCGGCATGACCCGCGCGGTGAACGGCTGCGACGTCCGATACGCCACTGGTTGAGGATGCGCGCCGCGGAGACGGGCGGGACCGACCGCCGTTTCACGACGATGACAGCCCTCTCCGTCGCCGGCGACAGCAAGCGAGCCCGTTCAGCGGGTCCATATGGACAATGGCGCACATTGCCCCTCGGGCGGCAGGGGACCGGACGCACGCTGACGGCCGAGCACACACATATGGCCACCGGTCACCGCGCGCCTGAAGCCGGCCGTCCGTATCGGCCACCCGGCCATCTCCCGGTTCAGGCCAGCGTCGAAGTCTGATGCGGGCCGATGAATTCCGCATCCGTTGGCAGCGCGCGGCACCCGGTGGAGACATGGCGCTTCAGGGTCGAGAAGTGATAAACTGTGCGCTGGAGTATCATGATCATGGCTCAAAAAACCGTGCTGGTGGCTGGTGCGACCGGCCTCGTGGGATACGCCGCGCTCAAGCATTTCGCCAAGGCGCCGGACTGCGACGTGATCGCCCTCTCCCGTCGCCGGCCGCCCGGCGTCGAGGCGCGGCATGTCGCATTGAACCTGGCCGACGCGGCGGCCTGCCGGGAAGCCGCGGACACGCTGCGCGACGTGACCCACCTGGTCTATGCGGCTCTGTTCGAGTTGCCCGGCCTGGTCGAGGGGTGGCGCAACGACCGACAGATCGAAACCAACGACCGGATGCTGCGGAATCTGCTGGGTCCTCTGATGCGCGCGGCACCCGGGCTGCGGCATGTCACCCTGCTGCAGGGGACCAAGGCCTATGGCGTGCACGTTCGTCCCCTCGCCGTTCCCGCTCGGGAGGGACGATCGGAGCTGCGGGAGCAGCCCAACTTCTACTGGGCGCAGGAGAATTACCTGCGCGAGGTCCGTGCCGGACAGGATTGGTGTTTCACGATTTTGCGGCCGGTGCTGATCGTTGGTGAAGCCATCGGCGGCGCCATGAACCTGATCCCGGCGCTGGGTGCCCATGCCGCGGTGATGCGTGAGCGTGGCCCGATCCTGCCCTATCCCGGCGGCGCGGAGCGGGTCAGCCAGGCCGTCGACGCCGATCTGCTGGCGCGTGCCATCGCATGGGCCGGCGAGGCGCCCGCCGCACGCGATGAGACATTCAATGTGACCAACGGCGACGTTTTCACCTGGCCCAACATCTGGCCGGCAATCGCCAATGCCGTGGGCATGGAGCCGGGGCCGGACGAACCGTTCCTGCTGCAGTCCCTCGGCAGTGCCGACTGGGACCGCGTGCGGCAACGGCACGGGCTGACGTCGCCTGCACTGGCCGACTTCGTCGGCCTGTCACTGGAGTACGCCGACTACCAGATGCGCTACGGACACACCGAACCAGGGCCGCCGGCGATTGTGTCGACAATCAAGATCATGCAGGCAGGGTTTCACGAAGTCATCGACACCGAGTTGATGTTTCGAAAGTGGTTCAAGGTGCTCCAGAAGAAGCGCCTGCTGCCACCTCCCTGATTTGTTTCACATCCGCGCGGCCGCCACTGAGTATATACAGGGTGTCGGATCCGCTGGTCAGGTAACGAACGCCGAGCTGCAGCAGCCAGGACTGGAACGCAACGTCCTGGCGCACGCCGCCGACGCCCATCGATTTGCCGTGCATCTTGGCGGCGGCGGCAATCGTTTCATAGGCGTCGCGCATTTTCTGATGTTTGTAGTCGCCGGGAATGCCCATCTCGGTCGAAAGGTCGGTGGAGCCGATGTGCAGGGTGTCGATGCCCTCGACCGCGGCGATGGCGTCGGCGTTGGCCACCGCCTCGGGCGTCTCGATCATGACGATCAGCAGCGTCTCCTGGTTCACCAGACGGCAGATCTCGGGCTGCGACAGCTGTGCATACCCCAGCGAGGGCAACGTTCCGGCAGCGGAGCGATGACCGACCGGTGCGAAGCGGCAGGCCTCGACGACGGCGCGGGCTTCGGCGGCGTTGTTGACGTGGGGCACCATGACGCCCTGCGCACCGCAGTCCAGGATGCGGGTACAATCGTGCGGATCATGTGAAGACACGCGCGCGATCGGGGTGATGCCGAGGCCGAGCGCGGCGACGCAGATGCCGGCGGCGGTTTCCAGCGACGTCGGGTTGTGCTCCAGGTCGATATACAGCGCGTCGAAGCCGCAGGCGGCGGCCATCATCGCGACGTTCGGAGTGCGCAGCTGGTTGACGCCAAAACAAAGCACGAGGTCGTTGCCGGCCAGCTTCTGCTTGGCGAGGTTGGTTCCGATCGGTGCGCTCATTATTCGTTTCCTCCTGTCGGTTCCTGCATTTGTCCGCCGCGCCGCGGCGCGGGTCAATGTTCCCTCCGTCGGCTACCTCGGTCAGGTGCTGCAGCCCAGAATGTCTTCCGGTGGTGGTTCCGACGTCCGCCCTGCTGTGGAGCCGCGCCAAAGCGGACTTGAGAGCCATGAACCACACCAGCAAACAATGGTTTGCTGACGTCCTTATCGATCCGAACGTCTGTCAGGCGTTGATCCATGGCAGGACGAACATTCCAGCAGGGACACAAGCCTCGCGGTGTTATTCCGCGGCAGGAACTAAGGCTTCGCCGCCTGCTCCAGTTCGAGTGCCCGATCCCGCGTCATCGACCGGACACACCCCGCGGCGAGTATCTGGCTGATCGTGCCCTCATGGGCACCGTAGAAACGGCAGTTGGCATCGCGAAACTGAATCCAAAGCCGCTGCGCCGCCTTCAGCGGTTCGCGCTGCTCCGGATCAACGGACTGGCCGAGCGCCTTGTAGGCGCCGTTGAGCCGCTGGTCCCAGATCCTGGTGTTCGCGGAAACACAGTCCACAATGGCGACGGTATTTGATTGCTCGCCGCACGCGGCATAGTCCTTGCCGAACATCTCGGCGTGGGCGGCGGGCGGCGCCAAAGCCGCCAGAGCACCCGACAGCGCGACCACCGCGCTCGATGCAAGCCGGACGGCGGATGCGCGCCTGGTAGCGGATGCGAGCCTGGTAGCGAATGTTGGCCTGATCGACGATGCGGGCCTGACGGCCGGTTGGCGACAAGGACCGTCGAGAGCTGTCACCCTGACCGGCATCGTGTCGCGGGTCCGGTGTGTCATGGCGGAACCCTCTGGGCGAACCTCCGCCCAGCTGAGGGCCTGTGTGAACCGGCCGCTCAAGACTTGCCGTGCTTCGAAGTGCAAATAGCCGGGGGTCACCGGGCCGGCCCCTCGCTCGCGTGTTCGCTCGCCCGGTGATGGCAGAGCATGGCCGGAGCTTCGCTCGCGTGCCCGCTCACCAGCGCGATGCCGCAAAACCCAGGACGGTCCGGTCAGCCATGGCCGAACCCGACACGGCCGCCCCCGGAATGCCGCCCCCGGAATGGGCGCACGTGACGACGTCTACTGCCCCTCCCGCACCACCGGGTTGCTCAGCGTGCCGATGCCGCTGATCTCCACTTCAATACGGTCGCCGTGCTTCATGTTGGCAGTCGCACCCTCGGTGCCCATCCATACAACGTCGCCCGGATACAGGGTGAGGCAGGTGGTCATGTTCACTAGGTAGTCCACGATTCCAAAGATCATGTGATTTGTTGGAAACTCAATGAGTTGCTCGCCGTTGAGACGGATCTTGGTCACCAGATCCTCAAGCTTCAGATCGGTCTCGATCCAAGGGCCCATCGGCTTGAACGTGTCGGTGTTCTTCGACCGCCACATCGTGCGATCCGCCTTCTGCCAGGTGCGCTCACTGACATCGTTGCCGATCGTGTAGCCCAGCACCGCCGACAGCGCATTGTCCCGGGTCAGGTTCTTGCATTTACGGCCGATGACCACGACCAGTTCACCTTCGTATTGAACCTGTTCCGTCGCGTCCGCCGGAATGACAATCGTTTCGCCCTGCGCGATCAGCGCGTTGTTGGCACGATAGCCGATATCCGCCTGCGTCGGCAGATTGGGCTTCATCCCGACTTTTTCCGCGACTTCACGCACATGCTCGGGGTAGTTCATTCCGGCTGCATAGAATGTCGGCGGAATGACCGGCACCAGCAGCTTCACGTCGTCCAGCTTCAGCCGCTGGCCGGTACGCTCCCAGGCGTCGAACGGCGATCCGCGAACCGGGATGATCGTATCGCCCTCAACGACCGCGTAGGACGGCGAGCCGTTCTGATCGAAGCGTGCCCAGCGCATGGTGTTCTCCTTTCCCTCAGTTCGAATGCAGTTCTTCGGTCATCGCCGCACGCATCAGATATTTCTGCATTTTCCCGGTCACCGTCATCGGGAACTCGTCCACGAAGCGGACGTAGCGGGGGATCTTGTAGTGGGCGATCTGGTCCTTGCAAAAGGCCCTTACGTCGTCCTCGGTCAGCGTTTCGCCGGCACGCAGCTTCACCCAGGCGCAGAGTTCCTCGCCAAAGCGCTGGTCCGGGACACCAAACACCTGGACATCGACGATCGCCGGATGGCGATAGAGGAATTCTTCAATTTCACGGGGATAGACGTTCTCACCACCACGGATCACGAGGTCCTTGATACGCCCGACAATGGCGCAGTAGCCATCCGCATCCATCGTTGCGAGATCACCCGTATGCATCCAGCCGGCCCGGTCGATCGCCTCGGCGGTCCGTTCCGGCTCTTCCCAGTAGCCGAGCATGACAGGATAGCCGCGCGTGCACAATTCGCCGGTCACGCCACGCGGCACGACGCGCCCGTCGGTGTCGATGATCTTGATCTCCACGTGCGGGTGCGGCCGACCGACGGTGCCGACCTGCTTGTCCAGCGAATCGCCGATGCGCGTCTGCGTGCTGACCGGGCTCGTTTCGGTCATGCCATAGCAGATCGTGACCTCGCTCAGGTGCATGTCGCGGATCGCGCGCCGCATGATCTCGATCGGGCACGGCGATCCGGCCATCACGCCGGTGCGCAGGCTGGTGAGGTCGTATTTCGCGAAATCAGGGTGATCCAGTTCGGCGATAAACATCGTTGGCACGCCATAGAGCGAGGTGCAGCGATATTCGGCGACCGTCTGCAGCGTGGCCAGCGGGTCGAAACCCTCGCCCGGAAAGACGATGGCGGCACCATGGGTCATGCAGGCCAGCGAACCGATCACCATGCCGAAGCAGTGATACATCGGCACCGGGATGCAGACCGAATCCTGATCGGTGTAATGCAACACCTCACCGATGAAGAACCCGTTGTTGAGGATGTTGTGGTGCGTGAGCGTGGCACCCTTCGGCAGGCCGGTCGTCCCCGAGGTGAACTGGATGTTGACCGGATCGTCGAACTGCAGCAGCGGCGCGAGTTCCCTCAGCCTCTGGCGATCGGCCTCGCGGCCGTGATGGGCGATCTTGTCGAACGCGAAGGTGCCGGCATCGTCGCCACCGATCTGGATCACCGATCGGAGCGAGGGCAGTTTCGCGGCGTGCAACTCACCCGGATGCGACACTTGAAGTTCGGGCGCTAAGGTATTGATCATAGAAATATAGTCGCTGGACTTGAAGCGCGTCGCGGCAATCAGCGCCTTGCAG
>DASWON010000185.1:0-20877 GCA_036398735.1 Rhodopila sp. | reverse complement strand
GATAGCTGCGGTCCTGACGGCCGCCGACCGCGCCGTAAATCGTCCAGTCGTCGGAGAGGTCGTATTCCGCGCGCAAGGCGCCGAACCAGTCCCGCGAGTGGGCATATGTCCATGGCTGAAAATAGTTGCCGTTTGCGCTCGGTGCCTTGGGAACGGCGACACCGGTGGCAAGATACGTCGGGCGCAGCGGCGATTGTATGTCCTGGTTCTGGTACCCGACGTCGAGAGAGATCCGGAGATGATCACCGCGGTAGTCTGCACCCAGCACCGCATCGCCCAATTCCTGCGACTGATGGTCCGTCCCGGAGTCGCCGTCACGATAGGTGCCGTTGAAACGAATACCCCATTCGTGATTCTCCCCAAATCGCCGTCCAACATCGATCTGAGCACCATACTGTGAGCTTGATGCGTAGGTCGCTGTCAGCCGCGTGATCGGCTCGACCTCTGCCCGCTTGGGAACGAGATTGATGGCGCCGCCCACGCTGCCAAGCGGCGGCATCCCGTTGAGCAGAGCGCTGGGCCCATGGAGCACCTCCACGCGCTCAATAGAGTCGGCGCTGAACGCCAGGCCCGGCACGACGCCGAACAGGCCGTTCAGGCTGAAATCCCACGGGCTGACGGCGAAGCCACGGATGTAGGGTGCGGCCGTGTAGCTCATGTCATTCCAGGTCGCGCGCACCGAGGGTTCATTCGAGAGCACATCGGTGACGTTGCGCACCTGCTGGTCCTGCAAGGTCTTGCCGGTGTAGCTGGTCTGGCTGAACGGCGTATCCATGATGCTGCGGTTGCCGAGCAGCCCAAGCTGCCCGCCCGTGGCGACCTGGCCGCCCGCATAGGCCGGAGAAAGATTGCCCACCACGGCTTGGCTTGGGACGCCTGGCTGACCCTCCACCTGAAGCGGCGGCAGTGTCAGGGCGCCGTCGGCCGCGCCCGGAGCGGCTTCCAGGGTTACGGTGTTCGCACCCGTGAACCGGTAGGTCAGGCCGGTGCCTGCCAGCATCCGGGACAGCGCCTCGGACGGCGTGTAGGTGCCCGATACCGCCGACGAGTGCGTGTTCTGCGAAAGCGACGCCGGATAGGCGATCTGCAGCCCGGTCTGCTGGATGAGGGAACGAATGGCCGCATCCAGCGGCTCTGCTGCTATGTCGATGCGGATAGCTGAGGCTGTATTGCCATCTTGGGCGGCAGCGGGACGTACCGCCGAAATGGCGCAGCCAAGAGCCGTCGATAACATGACAACAGCCATGACGCTCTGTCGTGCGGTGAGTCTGAAGCCGGTCTGGCCTCCGGTTCGTGTCATTAATCCCCCAAACTATGCGGTTGCCTCGGCGGCGGCCGATGCGAGTGAGAATCGCTCTCATTTGGGAAGACGGATGACGCACCAGGATTCACAATCGGATGGAGATTTTTCTCAGCGAAGAATCAGAAGACGGTCGGAAACCTGGGTCAAAGACGCACCGCTGAGGCGCGCAAGATCGCGGATCGCTCCCACCGGGTCGCTCAGATTGTATCCACCGCTGACCTTGAGGCTGCGAAGCCCGGGGTTGGCGATCACGATCCAGCCACGATGATAGCGCCTGAGCGCATCCACGACCTCACCCAGCGGGCGGCGCTGGAAGAACAGGCGATTGTCGAGCCAGGCGAAGGCGATCTGCGGGTCGATGGTGGCCGGAGCAATCAGGTGTCCGGCCCGGTAGCCGCCTTCCTCCCGGGCGTGCAGGTGCTGCTCCAACGAGCCGTGTCCTCCCGTCAGCAGCGCCACCTCGCCCTGGCGCACCGTCACGCGGACCGCGCCGTCGAACCGGTCCACAGAGAACGAGGTGCCGACATCCCGGATCACCACGTCGCCCGCCACGACCTCGAACGGGCGCGCGTCCGCGGCCACCGCGAAAAAGGCGCGGCCTTCCCGTAGTTGAACCGTCCTCTGCGTTTCCGAGAAGCTCACATCCACCGCGGAGGCACTGTCCAGCACCAGCCGCGTGCCATCGCCGAGTTGATCCACCCGTGCTGCTCCGATGTTCGTCGCATAATCCGCGGGCAGGTGCACCGGTACGCCGGCAATGCGCAGTCCCCCAACCCCTAGAACCGCGAACACCGCTACGGAGGCGGCGATCCGCAGCAGAACCGGCGCGACACGGCGGCGGCGAACGGGCAACCGCCGGATCGCGATCGCGGCTGCGAACCCTGGATCGTGCCACAGTGCTTCGACCCTGGCGTAGGCCGCCGCGTGCTCCGGGGCCGCGCGCAGCCAGGCATCAAAGTCACGATCTGGCGCCGACCCGGCCTCCCTGGCGTGGCAGCGCATGAACCAGTCCAACGCGGCCTCGGTCACGGGGTCACGCGGCTTGCCGGCGTTGCTGCTGCTCATGGCGCCTCCAGACGGCGAGGGTCCGCCCTCCCCTGCCTGGTATGACGTGCAAGCCCATCCCGCTTCACAATGGATCAGACATCGAATTGCTCCGAACGCGACAGGCAGATCGCGAGCGCCCGGCGTATGTCGCTCGTCACGGTATTGGGGGACACGCCGAGATGCGCAGCGATCCGTGCGTGCGTCCAACCCTCGAGGCGGCTCAGGACCAGAGCCTGCCGACAGCGATCGGGCAGCTCTGCGATAATGGTCTCGAATACAGACTGGCGCTGGCGATCAATCAGCACCTGCTCCACCGATGGCTCCGGAGACGGCGCTTCCGTCGCCTCCGCGCCGTCCAACGGGGCGGCATGAAGACGACGCCGCAGAGCCCGGTGGCGGATATGGTCGATGGCGAGGTTTGCGGCGATGCGATGAAGATAGGCTCGCGCATTGCTGACGGTTGAGTCGCCGTGCGCCACGGCCGCTCGCAGCCAGGTCTCCTGGGTGATATCCTCGGCATCGGCAGCCGATCGGACCCGGGCGCGCGCATGCAGCTTCAACTGGTCATGGTACAGGCCGACGAGTTCGGCAAATGTCAGACCGGAGCGCTGGGTCACGAGGCAACAATCCGCGATGGGTAATCTGACGCCCGACCCGTCCCGGCCGCCGCCTACGGAGTGTTGCCAGATTTGCGAATCATTCGCAATTCCCGTCTTAAGGGACGCGTCGAGATGGCCCCGCACCGCGTCGTCCCGCGGACGCTGACGGGCTCAGCCGTTTATCATCCGGCCCTCGGGTGGGCGCGCCGGCGTCTTCACCTGGAACAGATAGCCGACCCGGGCACCTGTCGTCCGGCCCCTCGGGTGGGCGGCCGGCGTCTTCACCTGGAACAGATAGCCGACCCGGGCACTTGTCGTCCGGCCCCTCGAGGGGCGCGCGCGGCCTCACGATGCCCGGGCCGGCTCCGTGCCGTTGCGCGACTGCAGGTCCGATCGCGCCGGCCAAGGAGCCGGGCAGACCCTGCACCGCCTCGGCATTGGTCGGATGCCCGCCGGTACACAGCATCGGGCGGGTGCCCGCCTGGGACAGCATCGGGCGAGTGCTCGCCTGGGACACGCGGTCGTCGCTCGGAGACGGTTGCCGGGTCGCTTGGCCGTCGCGGGACGATTGCGGTGGCCGGTATCCGCCCGGCGGGCTAAGGGTCGGCGACCTCCCCACCTCGACCTCTCGCACGGCGAACCGGGAATCAGCGTCTGTTCGGCGTCTTGAAGGGTGTGGCGAGGCTTCTCGGCGGCCCGGCCGATCTCGTGTTTGCCAGCGGCAGCGGCGATCGTAGGGCGGACGGAAGGTAACGTTGCGAAGTTTGCCCCTACTCCGAGGCGTGATCCGGAAGGACGTGCAGCGTTCATTGGGGCCGTCTCCTCCTGCTTGTCGATACAAGCGCCGCCGGCGGGGGATAGCGAGGGTCAGGAACAACGAATGTTTCGAATAGTGATCACCTTCGAGATCCACGTTGGCGCGGATCCGCAGTCCGGCGGACTTCAGAACCCTATCGGAACGGTCGTGCATCGAGCTGGAAGGGTCATGCATCGGGGATGATTGGCTTCGCCCCCCAGCAAGGCTCGGCCGCTGCATCAGCGGACGGTGCTACCGCGCGCGATCAGGTCTCTCCAAACGTCCCGCCTGCGACTGGTGGACGGAGCGCGATCGCCGGGGGCGGCCGGGAAACAGCCTGCTCGGAAATCGTGGACGTCTCGAAGCAACGACGAATTGTTTTTCCGTGTCGGAACGGCGGGTCTGGTCGTGCGCTTCGTCCTCGTACCGTGCACCTGGCCTGACACACAGACGAAAGAGAGGATCTACGAAATGTCTATTATTGCCTGGCTCATTCTCGGGTTGATCGCAGGCTTCATTGCCAGCAAAATAGTGAACAAGAGCGGCGAAGGAGTCATCCTCGACATCGTGCTCGGAATTGTGGGCGCCATCGTCGGCGGCTTCCTGTTCTCGTTTGTCGGAGCAGAGCCTGTGACCGGGCTCAATATCTACAGCATCGTCGTAGCCGTCCTCGGCGCAATTGTCGTTCTGGTCGTTTACCATGCGATTGCCGGGCGTTCGCGAACCTATTAACGCGACAGCCCAACCTTCAGATGGCGGCGCATCTCGTGCTATCCCCCGGTCCGGCTGATTTCCGAGCCGGAAGCGCGAAGTCATCCTGTGAGGAGACTCTGCGGACATCTCTCCCCAGCGTCCGCGGACCCGCAGCCAACCCGTCGCGCCTGGTTGGCTGTGTCTCCACACCCTCGGGACCTAATCAGTCACTCGATGCTGTACCGCTTGCGGCTCAGAAGCATTGCCAGGCGGCCACTGCAGCCCGCCGTTCAATTCATTGCAATAACGGGATGGTAGCATGGACACGGAAGAACCCGGGCTATAGCTTCCCTGAACGCGGTCGCTCAGGTCGGCTAGCGCGGCGCGCGACAGAGGCGCGCTGGGTCCGATTCAAGATCATCGGCGATCCGAGGATCTCATGACATGGCCGGTGATGCAGCTACCGGCGGTCAGACACATTGAATCGCGCCGCAGGATCTACGCCGATTCCCGCGCCGACATTCCCGTTTCTTCGATAAAGCTACGATCAGCGGTTCGATGATCGTGAATATTCCGGATTCGCACACAAGAAGCCTTGCACCGGGAACCGGATGCTTCAGGAAAAGCCCTGGATACGTCAACGAAGGCAATGCCGCGGGCCCCGGCTGTCGGCTCTGCCGAAGCCTAGGAGATAGCGAAAGACAAACCGCATCCGGCAGACTGCCTTCCCGCCCGCCACAAGCTGGGGTCGGATCCGAACTATGACGGGCGCCGAAGACTGTCTGCGGTCGTAATGTCTTTCCGTGGTCTTCAGGCTTTCATGGTTTCCGGCACCTTGCCACCGTTCTCCGCCAGCTTCTGCATGACGGCCTTGTGCAAGGCAATGTTTTCTTCTGCGGATCCATCGGCACCCGCGCGAACGTTAAGCTCAGTGGCCAGCTCCTTCCGGGCGCTCAAGCTCGAATCAAGATCGAGAAGCTTGAGCAGGTCGACGATCGACGTCCGCCAATTGCCGCCGCCGCCCTTCTGCGACGCCATTCCACTGAGGACCGCTTCGACGTCGACAGGCGCGGAAGGCGCTTGAGCAGGCGTAGAACCGGCCGCGGATGTTGGGACACTTGCCGATGCGCTTGGCGCGTTTGGCGCCGCGGCAGCTGAAGGTGGAACCTCCGTTGGGGCTTCCGCCTTATGAACAACGCTTTCCGCTGCGCTGAAGATTTTCGACATAATCGAACCGAAGACGCTCATGGCGCTGTTCCCATGCAGTGGATAGAGCACAGCCAACGCTGAGCGCGCCTCTGCGGTTGCAGAAATCGGGATAAGGCTTCCGACGGATGATTGAAGCTTCCGTGTCAGCACTTGCCAAGCCGCGGTTGTCGAGCCGGAGGTCGAGGATCTACACGACCTTGCGAAGCAACCCGACCCGGCTCGATCGAGTTGAGCCTCGTAGCGTTGCTACAGCAGCGACATTTATTTCCGGCTTCACTCAACAGCAAGGAGCGCCCATGAGCATACTCGGCGACGTCATCGGAGGACTCCTCGGCGGGTCCGTGGCGAACTCTCCATTGCAGGGGGTGCTCATAAACATGCTCAGCGGCCAGTCATCCGCCAATGCGCCAGCACAAGGATATGCCGGCAACCCGGTGCAGCCCGGTGGCGTGGCGGGGCTCGTTTCTGCGTTCGAGCAGGCCGGGCTTGGCCATATCGTGCAATCATGGATCGGAACGGGCCCCAATCAGCCGGTCTCCCCGAGTCAACTGCAGAGTGCTCTGGGCGAGAACCAGGTCCAGTCCATGGCCAGCCAGTCAGGCATGGCTCCGAACGATTTCTTGTCGCAGCTCAGTCAGCACCTCCCGACTGCGGTCGATCGCATGACCCCGAACGGTAGATTGCCCGACGAAGGAACGGTCTCGGTGTAGACCCATGAAACGCCTTGTCGGACCGGCCCTGGCGCTGGCGATGCTGATGGCCAGCGCCCTGCCGGCAGCCGCCGACAACCCCATGGGTTATCGGCTTCTGTCAGAGCAGGAGGCTGGCAAGCTGCCGCGCTCTCACGGCGTCTTGGGCATCAGCGTGGGCCGTGCCCAGCAAATCGTCGACGCGGGGATGACGTTCGACATCATGCGTGTGACCGCCGTGAGACCAGGTTCACCCGCCGCGCAGGCCGGTCTTCACGAAGGGGACCAGATCATCGCGGTGAACGGGCGCGTGTTCTCATCGCTCAAGGCATTCGCGGCCTACATGGGCTCGATGGAGGCGGGCAGCGTCGCCAGCATCGACTATATGCCATCGGATGGCGGCCCGGCACAGGCTCAACGCGTGGCTGTCACAGTCGGCGACGCCACTCAACCGACCCGGCGGGCCGAACGGGATCGACAAGCGCAAGGTGGCTTGTCCACCGGGACCAAGCTTGCAATCGGTGCGGGCGCCGTCGCTTTGTTCGGCTGTTACGAACTCGGCTGCTTCTCGCATCGCCAAGGTCAGGCACAGTAACCGCGGCTGCCGCCTCACATTCTTCTATCCGCGGTGGTCAACGCGGAATAGACAACACGGGCGCCGGCGGGGCCGGGTTTATACCGCACCACGTTGCGCTGCCGCGCGTGATCACTCGCGCGGGCGACTTCTAAACGTCTCGCGCATGTATTGTGCGAACGGCCACGGAGCTCGCTATCCGGCGCGAGATCATTACTGCCTGACAGTGGCTCTGCAGCGAGGCCGCAGTTCCCGCGCCCCCTCGAACACGCTGTCGCTTCCCGCGCTGGAAACACCGCCGTCAGCACCGGATGATCGGGCCGACAAAGCGAAATGGCTCGCGCTCGGCTGGAACGCTTTCACTTGAGGATGGTTTCACTTGAGGGTGCTTCCACTTGAGGGTGCTTCCACTGAGAAGGCGTGAACCGCGCCGCGACTTGGCGGCGGGTGACCGCGCCGGAGAGTGACCGCGCCGGAGATTGACCGCGGAACACCAGACGGCGATTACCCGCCGCTCCGGCGGGACGAAAAATCGGCGTTCAACTTCGGGAGCGGAATGTTACGAATGGCTCCGGAAGACATCACTGGTAAACCAGCCGAGCCATTCCATGGTTGCGAATCCGACGGCTCCGAACGAGGCACGGTCTACGCCAATGGAGCCCACGCCCGTGTAAGGAACCCTTGCTGGTTTGGCCTTCGGCCCTTTGCGCCTCCTACATCGGACAAAGTTGCCGCCTGAATAGCATCGGAACCGCTTGAGAGTACGGATAGCAGAATGCGGGAAGCCCGAACGCGTTGACGGCGCAGTCGAACGTGGCCGTGCAACCGCGGCGGCACGCGGCCGCGAGGCCGGCGATCAGGGCTCGTGCGCCCTTGCGCCGCGTCGCTTCCGGCCGCGAAGAACCCCTCTTTGGCGAGCCGGACGCCGGTAGAAACATCGGGCGACGCCCGCGGCGCTGATCCGGACCGCGTCGAGCCTATTCGGCCTCCAAAGCCCGACACGTCACGCCGCGGCGGCGCTCCGAACAGATCTGCCTGGCTTCCCTGCGGAAGCGGCCTGGAGAGCGGCCGGTTGCTCTGCTAAAAGCATTGCTGAATGCGCTTTCGGAGCCGTATCCGACGGACCATGCGATGTCCGCAACGGAATGGTCGGTCTCACTCAGCTCCCTCTCCGCCAACCGCATACGCCAGTTGGTCACGTAGGTCAGAGGAGGCAGGCCTACCACCTCCCTGAATCTCACCGCGAAGGATGTGCGCGACATTCCTGATCGTTTTGCCAACTCCTCAAGAGTCCAGGCATGGGAAGGGTCAGCGTGAACACCACGCAGCGCGATCGAGATGCGTCTGTCCTCGAGAGCCGTGAGCCAGCCTGTCCGATCGGACTTCGCGTCCTCGATATGAAGGCGGAGCGCTTCAACGAACAACAGCTTGGCGAGATGCGTAATCGCCGTCGCCGAACCCGCCCGGCCGCGCAGCATTTCCTCCGCCAGCTCAGTCAGAAGCCAGCGTAGCTTGGCAGCGGCTCCTTGCCGGCCACCTACATGGATCAAGGGCGGCAGGCTTTCCCGAAGGAAGCCGCAACGCTGCTCGTCGACCTCCAACAAACCCCCGATCATCATGAAGTCGGCGCCCTCACCGGCCCGCAGATTGCCATGGGCGTCACGCTCCAGAGGCGCACAAGTGGCGTTCACGAGCCGCTCCGTGGCGCTGCCCAGGATGATCGACGGCGCTCCATTGGTGATCAGGACATCACCGGCTTCGAAGCGCACCGGTGCTGCTGATCCGCCTTCGGTCGTCAGCCAGCAGCTTCCCCTCGCCACAGCCAGGAATTTCACCGCCTCGGAGCACTTGAACTTCTTGGCCCAGTCCCGGCCGGCAACGAGCGTGCCGGTCAAGACACATCGGGCATTGGCGAGTTCGAGGACGTCGGACAGAGGGTCAGTGCTCATATGCGAACTCTCACGCAGGAAAGTCGCACGATCAAGCATTCATCATTCGCATGGTGTTGGTTATGCAAGTCTCCGTCGAAATGGAGATCTGGTTATGAACACGGCACAAGCCCCAATTGGTTCCGGTTTCGGACCGCACACCGCAGCGAGCGAAGTCATCCAGGGGTGCGATCTCCGCGGCAAGGTCGCGATCGTCACCGGGGGTTACTCCGGCATCGGCCTCGTGACGGCGCGGACGCTTGCGGCCGCCGGCGCGCGGGTTGTCGTGCCCGCCCGGGACCAGGCGAAGGCCCGTGAAGCATTGCGGCACTGTCCCGGATTGGAGCTCGAAGCGCTTGACCTCATGGATCCGGACTCGATCGACGCATTCGCGGATCGCTTTCTCGCGACCGCCCGGCCGCTGCATATCCTGATCGGTAACGCCGGCATCATGGCGCCTCCGTTGGTTCGCGACAGTCGCGGATATGAGTCGCAGTTCGCCACCAATCACCTGGGGCACTTCCAGTTGGCCGCTCGCCTGTGGCCCGCGCTTCGCGACGCCCAAGGCGCACGCGTCGTAGCCCTGTCCTCGCGCGGGCATGCCCGCAGTCCCGTCGACTTCGATGACTGGAATTTCGAGCGCCGCGAGTATGATCGCTGGATCGCCTATGGGCAGTCGAAGTCGGCCAATGCGCTGTTTGCCGTCGGCCTGGATGCGATCGGCGCCGCCCACGGGGTGCGCGCGTTCTCGGTGCATCCCGGCGGGATCATCACCGATCTGATCAGATACATGTCGCCGGAAGAGCTGCGTGCCTCCGGCGCGGTCGGTGAGGACGGCACGCCGGTCATCGACCCGGACAACAACATGAAGACGCCGGAGCAGGGCGCGGCGACCACGGTCTGGTGCGCCACAAGCCCGCAGCTCGACGGCAAAGGCGGCGTCTACTGCGAGGACGTGGACATCGCGGTGGCCGTATCGGCTGATTCGAAGGAACTGCTCGGAGTGAGACCTTGGGCGACCGATCCTTCCCTCGCACAGCGGCTCTGGACCCTGAGCGAGACGCTGACGGGCAAGGCGCTCGGCTGACCCGGAGCGCAAGGCGACGGCGGCGCTCAGGCGCCGTCCGACCGTCGCGGCTGAACAGGCTCCGGAGCGACGAAGGTAGGCCAAGGAATTTCGCGTGACGCGACTTCACACCCAAGGCCGTTGCGTTCGGGGCCGGCCAAGCCGCGGCCCGGGCGTACGTCCGGAGTTTGCACCGGAACCCTTTTGGCCCGAACCCGAATGATGCCTGGTGGAAATATGGCTGGCTAAGTCATGGATTACTGGTGCCGGCGCACAGAATCGAACTGTGGACCTACTGATTACGAATCAGTTGCTCTACCCCTGAGCTACGCCGGCATCTGACGCCGCGTCGGACGGCCTAGGACCTTCCGCGGTTTTCGAGCGTCTTCCCGGTCAGGCCGCCCACGTTACGGCGCGTCCGCCCGACCGCGGGCTCTTTGGCATGGCTGGAGGGGCGTTGTCCAGCCCGTACGGCTTACCCCGGACGTTTCCGACCCAGCATGCTCCGGCAGCAGACCGCGCAGCGCAGGATGCTTCGAACACCTGTCCGGCCGAACATCCATGGCCGCTGACGCCTCCAGTCCCGGCGCGAACATCCGCCGGGCCCCCTCCGGGCTGGCCACCCCCACACCCCCGGCGCGCTCGCGGTGGTGACAGGAAGAGGCGGCACGGGGCACCCGTGAGCCGCATATTGCCGTCGCCAAGCCGCCTCAGATCGTCGCCCACGTCGAGCCCACCTCGTCCTGACCATGCGCAACCGGCGGGACCTCGCGTCCCGCGCCGCGGACGCGTTAATCGGGAGCGTCGGGACCCTGTCCGCTTCCTCCTGCGAGGGGTCGACGGGAAAGACGGGTCGGCGGGACGCTGGAACGGGGGCTGCATCGTAGCGGGAAAACCCGATATCCATTGCCCGAGCCGTGTCTGGGCGGCCGTCATGCGGGTCCGGCCTGGACCGTCGTCGTCAGCATAGACCTCCAGGATGGGAGCATTCGCTATCATGCCGTCCGCCACCGCAGATCCGATGCGCGATGCGCTGGAGCAAGCACGGTCCGCCGGTGCCCGGGGTGAGATCCCTGTCGGCGCGGTTGTCCTGGGTCCGGGTGGCGTCATCCTGGCCAGGGCCGGCAACCGCACCGAGGCCGACCACGACCCGACGGCGCATGCCGAGATCCTCGCCTTGCGTGCCGCGGCCGCCATGCGCGGCAGTCCGCGCCTGCCCGATTGCGACCTCTACGTCACCTTGGAACCCTGTCCGATGTGCGCCCAAGCCATCAGTCTGTTCCGCATCCGCCGCCTGATTTTCGGCGCCTATGATCCGAAAGGCGGGGGCGTCGAGCACGGCGCACGGGTCTTCGACGCCCCGTCCTGTCATCACCGTCCCGAGGTCGTCGGCGGGATCCGCGAGACCGAGGCAGCGAGATTGTTGCGGGACTTTTTCCAGGGGAAACGGCAATAAGCCGCCATGCCTTCCGCCTCCCTCCTTCCTGCACCCGACCTCGCCCGCCTCCCAATTGTCGTCAACGCCCGCGCGATCAGCTTTTCCGAAGCCATCCGTGCCGGCCTCTCCGTCGCCGTCATCATCGCCCTCAGCGAATATCTGGCGCTGCCTGTGCTGCGCGAGGCGGCCCTTGCCGCACTGCTGACCTGCCTCTGCGACCCAGGCGGCCCTATCCGCCGCCGCGTCCCGGTCTTGCTCAGCTTCACCCTGATCGGTGCCGCCGTCACCGCTCTCTACGCCCTGCTGCGCTCATTCGGTCCCGTGGTGGCGCTTCCGCTGGGCGTGTTCGGACTGTTCTGCTCGTCGTTCGCGCGCATCTACGGACAGGCTCCGATGCAGGTCGGCGTGTTGCTCAGCACGGTGCAGATCCTCTCCCTCGACCGTGGCGATCCGAGTCTGAAGCACGCGGCAGTCAATGCCGCAGCGTTCATTGGCGGCGCCCTGTGGGCGATCCTGCTCACCATGGTGATCTGGCGGGTCTACCCGTTCCTGCCCGCTCGTCGAGCGGTCGCCGACGCCTATCGCAAACTGGCTGATCTGATCGGCGATCTCCATATGCTGATACGGGCCGAGAACGTCACCGAGGCCGACTGGGAAGCCCACGCTCGCATTCACCGGGGCGCCGCCCGTGAAGCGATCGAAGCCGCGCAGACAATCGTCTTGGACACCCTGCGATCACGCGGCGCCGCCAGCAATCGTGCCGCCCACGCGGTTATCCGGCTGGAGGCCGCCGAGCAGATCTTCGGCGGCCTGATCGCCCTGAGCGACCTGCTGGAGCATGGCTCAGAGGTCGAACGGGCGACGACCGAACGGGTGCTGCGGCGAATGCGTCCGGTGCTGCTGGTGCTCGCACGCGCCATGATCACGGACGATCCCGACGCGCACCGCCGGATCAACCGGGCGATCGACGGGATCGTGTCCGATCTGGGGCGACTGCCGCCGGGCACCCCGTTACGCAGCTTGATCGAACGCATCACTGACCGTCTGCGGATCGCATACACGCTTTCCGTACCGGCAAATTTCACCCCCGGCGTCGACGCGGAAGGACGGACGATCCCGTTCCGGCAACAAATCGTCGGCCCGCTGCGCGCCAACCTGGACTGGCAGTCCCCTGCCCTTCGGCACGCCGTCCGCGCCGCCGTTGCCGCCGCGCCGCCGTTGGCATTCACGATGGCCTGGTTCAATCCATACGATCACTGGCTGACCATCACTGTCGTCGCAACGATGCAGCCATATTATTCGTTGACCTATACGCGCGCGATCGAGCGGATCGTCGGCACATCGGTGGGCGGCCTGATCGCCGCGGGCGTAGGCCTGCTCTGCGTGTCGCCGCTCTCGATCGCCGCGGCGATGTTCCCGCTCGCGATGCTGGCCTTCGCCGTGCGGGCGGTCAGTTTCGGGCTGTTCATGATGGCGCTGACGCCGCTGGTGGTGCTGCTGGTCGAAACCGGCGCGCCCGACACCGGTGAATGGCAGATCGCATTCGCCCGCGCCGCCCTGACCGCGATCGGCGGCGTGCTCGCCATTGCCGCGAATTACCTGCTGTGGCCAAGCCGGGAGCCGGATCTGATCGCGCCCGAAGCAAAAAAGGCGATCGCCGCACACGCGCTCTATGCCGAGGCAGGCTTTTCCGTGTTGCTTGGCGAGGCCAGCGAGGCGGAACTCGACCGGGCTCGGCGCGCGGCGGGCGTGACGACGAATGCGCTTGAGGCGCTCATCACACGCGCCTTGCTCGAACCGGGGCAGAAGAAGCGGGTTCCGCTCGAAGCCGCGATGGTCGTCGATGCCGCGCTGCGACGATGTGCCGGCCGGCTGGCGGCGCTGCCGCACGACCCGACGATCGCCTCCAACACACCGAAGGAGACGCTGCGGGTCTGGCGCGACTGGGTCGCCACATCGATGCGCCGGCTTGCCTCCGGTCGCACCGACCTTCCCCCCAGGCCGGACGGGAACGCGAACGACGCGTTGGGCCGCATCGCCCGGCAGATCGCACTGCTGGCCGGGGCCATGGGACGCCTGCGGTCGGACCACTGACACTCCGAATGCGCCGGCGAGGCATGCTGCGTCGTGACGGCGCGACGGGACGCCTACGGTCGCACCACCGACACCGCGATCGCGCGGTCAACCGGTGCTGGCCGGCCAACCGCCCGGCGCACAAGGGGACGCCAGGCGTGACTGTGCGGCCCGAATTTCCCGAAATGGCGCTGTGCGCCGGTGTCCCGGTTCGATGTGCGTCGTCGCGTGGATCCGATGCCGGCGAACTGTCGAGCCGACAGGGCTCACCGCTCTTGAGGTCCATGGCCTGCGCGGTTCCGCGCCGGCACGGTTCCGCGGACCGCGCGGCCCTGGTGGCGCGTGTGCCTCACGACCGGCCCGTCGGCATGGGTTCGCCGGCCGAACCGGTTGCCGAACCTGCCACACGGTGCGGTCACGCGGGGAATGCCGCCTCCATGGCGCGCCGGACGGTGTAGGCGTCGTCGGTGGTATCGATCCTCACGTCGGCCCATGTCACCGGCTGCCCCGCCTTGACGTCGCGGATCAGCGGAACGCGATTGGCCAGCCCGATCGGCAGGCCCCCGAGGCGCAGGCTGTCAGCGGCCGTCATCAGCTTGCCCCAGACGCACGCCCCGCCCTCCCCATCCAGGATTTCGCCGGCCCGCAGATCGCGCTTCGCCGTCGACACCACGTCGCCACGAAACCCGCTCGGTGCGCCGGTCGGTTCCCTGCGCAAGGCCGCCGACAAGATGGATACGTTGAGTTCCAGTCCGATCAGGTGGAACGGCCGGTACAACGCCGAGACCCGCCCGGTGGAATCGGTCACCACGCCGTATTCCTGAAAACAGCGCTGCGCGTACTCGTTGGGTGCCTCAAACACGACGAAGACGCCCCAGCGCAGATCGTTCGTCACCGGGCTGCCGTCGCGATGCACACTCGAGATCACTTCCACCTGGCCCGCGTGGTGCAATGTCCCGGCATTGCCCGGCCGCAGCATCTCCGCCATGTCATGCGTTCCGACCGCCGGAAACGCCAGCCCGTCCGGAGCCGGCGTGAGGCCGGAGGCATTGGCAACGGCGGCCATCTCGATACCTGACTTCGTGCCGTCAAGAAACGAGTTGAACATCTGCGGGTTCATGCCGCCGAGCTTCGCCTGCTCCGGCGTCAGGCCGTAGAAGCCCCACACCGTGTCCGGCGTGGAGGCATGATAGTCGGGCATGTACTTGGTGCCTTTGCCGGCCGCGATGACCGGAAAGCCGCAGGCGCGGGCCCAGTCCACCATCTCGCAGATCAACGCCGGCTGGTCGCCGTAGGCGAGGCTGTAGACGATGCCGGCGGCCTCGGCCTCACGCGCCAGCAGCGGTCCGGCGAGAACGTCCGCCTCGACGTTCACCATGACGATGTGCTTGCCCTCGCGAATGGCGCGTCTGGCGTGGAGCAGACCCGCGGGAGCATGGCCGGTGGCCTCCACCACGACCTCGACGTCGGGGGAAGCAATCATCGCCCCGGCGTCATCCACGAAGCGGGTGACGGCGATGCGTTCTTCCGTCCATCCGACGCGCCGGCACGCCGCCCGCGCGCGGTCCGGCGACAGGTCGGCAATGGCGGCAACCTCCAGCCCCGGCGTGGTCGGAACCTGGGACAGAAACATGGACCCGAACTTGCCGGCCCCGATCAACCCGACCCGCACGGGATGTCCCGCGGCGGCCCGCTTCTGCAGCAAGCGATAAAGGTTCATGTGTCCTCCCATCCCGACAATGTCACACCGGCCGGCCGAATTGTTTGTCTTCGGCGACGGCCGGCTGGTATCTCGTTGATTTTACGCCCAGCCGCCACGCCAACCCGTCTGCGCATATCAGTCAGCGTTGGCGCTGACCGATCTCGGCCGGCTCTGTTTTACGCGCCGGCGGCGCAAATGCGAACAACTGCGGTCGAAGCGGCGCGGACGGGGACGCCCTCAGGCCCGGCTCGAGACGGCACGGCCGGCGAGCGCCCGTCCCCTGTGCGGCCGCCTGATGATCTACGACCCGGCTTGCCAGATGCCACGGCCCGCCGCACGGGCGATCTTCTCGGTTTCCCGCAGCTCGACGGCCTCGGCTCGGGCCCAGCCGTTCAGCACCAGCGCCTCATTCAATTGTGTGCCGCCTGCCAGGCAGTTCCCCGTCGGCCGCCCCTGGTCGTCATGGCCGCGGATGGTGCACTGCACCGACGCGCCGCGCACCAGCGACGCGAGCGCGTTTGCCGCGGCAGAGCCGCAGTCCCGATCCGCCTGGGCCGGCACATGGCAGACCGAGCCGCGCGCCGGAGCTGTGATCCCGGCCAGTCGGACGACGTGATCCCCGACCCGCAACGTATCGCCATCCAGCACGGCCAGGCGGTCGGCACTCGCGGAAATATGGCTGCTGGCGGGCGCACGGGCCGGCGCATCCGAGGAGCGGAAGAACAGCGATCCGACGGCGACAAGGGTGGCAACGCCTCCCGCGGCGGCTATCAGCATCGCGAGGGACGGCAGAGGATGATCCGGAAGCGCGAGGACGCTCCGACGGAAAATCCGTCGTTTATGATTGAGTGACACGGCCCATATCCCGGTTGTTTGGTGCCGGTGCTACCGGCTTGCGATCCGGCCGACTCGGCGTTGCATTGCCAAAGCCCCGCGGCGGTGGTCAAGCCCAATAAGTCGGCTGTCGTCGGAATCTTTCGAACGCGCGCTCGATCCGCGGCCGGATCCTGGAGGCCCGTGCGGCCAGGAAGCCGACAACGATCCCGGTCGCGTATGCATGGCGACCAGCCGGTCCGCCGAGTTCGGCCAGCAGGTGGGTCGCCACCGCGCCATCGTTCAGCACGCCAAGGTGCTGCTGCAACACGCTGAGACGTCGGATGAAGCGCTCCGACGCCTTGCCGCGATGCAGCGTCGCGAACATCTCCGCGGCGTACCGCGCCCGCTTCGCCCGCAGCCGCACATTATGCAGCGACGGGATGTCGAGTCCTTCGATCCCCTTGCCCGACGACACCAGCCGCTTCCAGCGATGCTGCAGGACCTGGGCGGAGAATTCCGCCAGAGACGGAGGCGACGCAGGCTGACCGGTCGTCTCCTCTGCAGCGGCTTCGGGAATGACGTGCCAGAACCGCGCGGCGGCGAACCAGGCGAGTTCGATGCCGAGCATCCGGAAAGCGGAGCTGCCGAGCCAGGCTGCGAGGGCCTTCTGACATTCCCGCCGCCGCCGCGACGCCGCGGTGATCAGGCGCTCGAGGCGCTCATCGTTCGGCAGTGCCTGCTGGATGACGGGTGCCGTCTCATCGGCGAAAACGTCCCAGTCCCGCACCGGGCCCAGCCGGGCCCCCAGCTCCTTGAGCCCGGCATTGGCGGCGTCGAGGGCGCCATCCGGCAAGACCGTCCGGAAAATCGACAGCGCCGAGCGGGCTCGGCGCACCGCCACGCGCATCTGGTGGACCGCCTCTGGCCCTTCGCCGCCGGGCAGGACAGCGTTCGGGGCATGGGCCAGGATCACATCGATCAGATGACCCACGATATGCATGAGGGCATCGCTCACACTGAGCGGTCCTGGCGGCAACGTGGGCGCCCCCAGATGCCGCGGCGGCACCGGGCTGCCGGTCGCCACCGCGATCGCCTCCGCCGCCATCGAAGCCAGCGGCACAGCGACCGGTCCGGCTTCGCCTATCAGCAGCACGGCGGCGCGCACCGCCTGCTCCTCGCCGCTCAGCCAGATGCGGGCGATGGGATGTTCCGCCGTCACCGCCCGAAGCACGCCCTTCGCCACGGTCAGGACGACCGTCTGGTCAGCAAACGTGTGCACGCTGATCGTCTGGCGTCCCTCGAAGGCTGCCAGCGGTGCCAGTGGCGAGGGCAAGTCGGTTTCGTCTGGGGCTTCGGCGACGACCGGCGCCGGCTGCGCGGGCAGCCAGGTGTCCACGCCGGGAACCAGCCGCTCCAGACGCCGGACACCACGCTGTTCGGCGAGGGTGAGGCCGTCAGCGAGCAATCCACGTTCGGGACTGTCATACCAGACGATCTTGATGGCCTGAGACCGCGGCCGGCCGTCACGGCATGCGCTCAATGCCTTGAGCCGGGACAGGGCCGTGACTGTCTCGGCGTTCGCAGCTAACTCCAGTTCCATCAGATCTGACCGACGCCCTCCAGCATCCGGGGCGTCAGGAACCGCACCAGCCGGCCGCCGCCTTCACGCAGGTCCGACCAGGCGCCGGCGATCACGAACTCGGCCAGCGCGCCGGTCGGGAAACCCGCCGCCAACGCGCGTTCGTTCTCACCGCTGCTACGCATCGCCCGGGGCCCGGCCAGGCTGATCGCGAGATCGTGCATACCAGGGTTGTGGCCAATCAGGAGCACACTGCGCACCGTCTCGGCCACGCCATGGAGGGCCGCGATGAGCTGCATTGGGCTCGCCAGATAGAGGCTGTCCATCGGTTCGATCAGCGGAGCGTCATCCCAGGGTTCCAGTGCGTCCAGCGTTTCCATCGTTCGGCGGGCCGTGGAGACCAGCACGACGTCGGGCACCAGACCGAGTTCGTGCATCGCGCGCCGCATGGTCACGGCCGCACGGCGCCCGCGCGCGTTGAGCGGGCGGTCCTTGTCGGGCATCGAGGCATCGTCCCAGGAGGACTTCGCATGCCGCAGGAGCAGAAGCTGACGCATGATGGTGCGTATCCTGCCACGCTCCGCGCGTCTTGTCCTCCCCTGCGTGACTCAAAGCGCGCAGTCGGACCCTGTTCCCCCGGCTCAGGATCTCGCCACGGCCGGTAAACCCCATGCCCGCGGCCCCGACCGCCGACCTATGTCGCGCAGCGCCAGGGCCGGCGGACGGAATGCTGGGCTGCTGCGACTGTCCGGAGACAGGCCCTAAGGCAGGTCGATCCAGGACAGATGGCCGCCCTTTCCTGCCCCGGTGTCCAGGAAGACCGCGGTTCCGCCGAGGACGCCGTGGCGCACGTAAGGCCGCCCGTCCTGGCTTCGACGATCATGGCCGCAATACACCGTCAGCCCGGCGGGAATCCGGTCGACCCAGCGCAGGCTGCGCTCCGGGTAGCCATCGGACTGCGTGCGGCCCGTGGGCTCCCCATACAGCGCCCGCGCCAGAGGCCCATGCGGGCGGTCGAGACCATGGCTGGGCGAAGGCTGTCCCAGCATCGCCGTGTGGAAGCCGCCGTGGACAAACAAAGCCGAACCATGGCGCACCCAGGCGGGCGCCTCGGCGACCAGGCGAAGCGTCCTCGCCTTGAGCGCGTCGTCCATCTGGTCGATCGTCGCCTGCACCACCGGCTCGATCCGCACGTGGTCACCGGATAACGCCCGGGCGAGCTTCAGGTCGTGGTTGCCGAGCAGAAACAGCCCACGGCCGCTCTCAACCAGGTCGAACATCATGCGCAGCGTGCCGGCACTGTCCGGGCCGTGGTCGGGCAGATCGCCGAGTTGCACGATAAACCGATCGGTTGCGATGGCGTATGCGAAGCCGGTGGCGTCGCCGTGCACGTCGCCAACCACCCGGACCTTCGCATCTGGAGGAATCGCAACCATCGTCATGGAACCATCATCTAGATAAAATGGCGTCGCGAAATAGCCAAGCAACTGGTCGCGAACGAGTTTTCTCCTTTGCGTGCGCTCCGTCGCCGCCAGGTTGGCCCGGCGTGCTCATGGGTCATGGGTGCGGACCTCGCGGACCGCGACCTTACCCGCCGGCGCGGATGGCGGCGTACTCGGCAAGCGCGCGGCTGCGACCGGCGGCGAGGTCCACCATGGGGTTGGGATACGTCGTTCCCAGGACCACGCCGGCCTCGGTCAGTTTGTGCCGTGGCGCTTCCCAGGGCGCATGGATGTGTCTGGCGTCCAGTCGAGCCAGTTCCGGCACGAAGCGTCGGACGTAGCTGCCGTCGGCGTCGAACGTCCTGCCCTGCAGGACCGGGTTGAAGATCCGGAAATACGGCGCAGCGTCGGCACCACAACCGGCGACCCACTGCCAGTTGGCGGCATTGTTCGCCAGGTCGGCATCGACAAGCGTGTCCCAGAACCACGCCTCGCCGTCCTGCCACGGGATCATCAGGTGCTTGACCAGGAAGCTGGCGACGATCATGCGTACCCGGTTGTGCATCCAACCAGTCCGCCAGAGCTGGCGCATCCCGGCATCGACCATCGGAACACCGGTCTGGCCGGTTTGCCACGCGTGCAGCGCTGCCCGGTCGTCGCGCCAGGGCATGCGGGCGAATTCGGGTCGCAACGGGACCTCGGGCAGGTCGGGATTGTGCCACAGCAGGCTGGCACAAAACTCCCGCCAAAGTAGCTCCCGCATGAAACGCTCGCGGGGCTGTCCGCCAGGCCGGGTCCGCGCCAGGTGCCAGAGCTGAACGGGCGAAATCTCACCGAAGTGAAGATGCGGCGACAGCCTGGAGGTGGCCTCGGCGGCGGGAAAGTCGCGAGCCGCCGGGTAGCCCGCGAGACGGTCCGTCACGAAGGTTTCGGCGCGCTGCATCGCCCCGGCCTCGCCTGGAGTCCAGGCCTCGCGCAGGCCTGATGCCCAGTCCGGGCTACGAGGCAGCAGGTCCCAGTCCGCCAGCCGATCGGATTGCGGGAGGTGGGCGAGGCGGATCGCGCGTGGCGCCGGCAGGGGCGCTCGCGGTTCGCCGAGGCCGAGGCAGGCGTTGGCGAACGGGGTGTAGACGCTGTACGGGGCGCCAGCCCGGGTGCGCACCGCGTCGGGCGGAAACAGCGTGCTGGTTCCTGTCGGGTGCAGTCGTCCACCAAGAGCTTCGTCGGCTGCCCGGTCCATGCGCCTGATCCAGGGATCGGCGGAACTGGCGCTGAACACGTCGGCGGTCCCAGCGCGTTCGGCGATCTCCGCGATAATAGCGACGCTATCGCCCCGGCGCAGGACCAGGTCAGCACCGACGCGGACCAGCGACTGGCGCAATTCGGTCAGGCTGTGATGCAGCCACCAGCGCGAGGCGCCTCCGAGCTTCCAACGGCCGGCGGAGGCGTCATCGAGGATGAACACCGGCAGGACCGGGTGGCCGGTCTCGACCGCGGCATGCAGCGCGGGATGGTCGGCCAGGCGCAGGTCGTTGCGGAACCAGACGATGGCGGGGGTGTTGGCGGATGTCATAGCCGCGATATGGTCACGCGTGGCGTCCGGCTGCAGGCCCACGACGGCGGGTGCGGGTCCGCGCGCAGGGCAATGGACAGTGGACGAAGCCGTGCCTGGGTTCCGCCCGCGGCGATCTATCTCCCTTCGGTCTCCAGGCCGAGGTAGATCCGCTGCACGTCCTTGTCGTCGGCCAGTTGCGCGGACGGCCCCTCCAACACGGTGCGGCCGGTCTGCAGCACGTAGGCATAGTCCGCCACTTCCAGGGCCAGTTCGACCGCCTGCTCCGCGAGCAGCAGCGTGAGGCCGTCACGCTGCAGCCGGACCAGCGTCTCATACATCGACTCAACCACCGCCGGTGCCAGGCCGAG
>DASWON010000184.1:0-13595 GCA_036398735.1 Rhodopila sp. | reverse complement strand
CCATCCGGGCACGCATCATCGCCTCGGCTTCCTCCCGAAGACCGGCGAGCGCCGAAATCGCGCCGCCCGCCACGCCGGCGAGGTCATCAAAGAATTTTGGGCGATCGCTCATGGCTGGGTCTCTCCGTGTTGATGACGCCGCTTCCGTCGCCGCCATTTGCCCCGTATAGAACGCGCCCATGATACTGATAACTGGCGGTGCCGGCTTCATCGGCTCCAACCTGCAAGCGGCTCTGGTGCGTCGCGGGCACGAAACAGTCGTTGCCGACACGTTGGGCAGCGAGGGCAAGTGGCGCAACCTGGCGAATCATCCGCCGGCTCGCGTGGTGCATCCCGATGACCTGGAGCGGTTCCTCGATGGCCGCCCACCACTTGAGATGGTGTTTCACCTAGGTGCTGTCAGCGAGACGACCGCCGTCGACGGCGATCATACCTGGGCAACGAACGTCGAGCTCAGCCGCCGCCTGTGGGAATGGTGCGCGGACCGGGGCGTGCGCATGGTCTACGCTTCCTCAGCCGCAACATACGGCAGCGGTTCGCAAGGCTTCGAAGACGATTTCTCCCTCGCGGCGCTGGGCCGGCTGCGCCCGCTGAACCTGTACGGCTGGACGAAGCACGCGTTTGATCTGGTCGTCGCCAAGACCCTCGCCAGCAAGCGCGAACATCCGCCGCAATGGGTCGGGCTGAAGTTTTTCAACGTGTATGGCCCGAACGAGTATCACAAGGGCCGGATGATCTCGGTCGTGAAGGTCAAATACGATGAGGTCGCCGCCGGCCGCCCCGCACGGCTGTTCAAGTCGGACCAGCCGGGTCTGGCGGACGGAGCGCAGGCCCGCGACTTCATCTGGGTAGGAGACGTCGTCGACGTGATGCTCTGGCTGATGGAAACGCCGGGCGTCAGTGGCCTGTTCAACCTCGGCACGGGACGGGCGCGGACCTATCTGGACCTCGCGCACGCGGTGTCGGACGCGGCGGGTCAGGCGCGCGCGGTCGAGTTCATCGACATGCCGCCCAGCCTCGTCGGCCAGTACCAGTCGTTTACCGAGGCGCCGATGGCTCGCCTGCGGTCGGCCGGGTATGCAGGCCAGTTTACGCCGCTCGAAGAAGGCATCCGCCGCTACGTGCAGGATCATCTGGCCGGTCCTGATCCGTTCGTATGATTCCCGTCCTGCTGTTTCCGCAGTTCGACCCGGTCATCGTCCAGGTCGGGCCGCTGGCCATTCGCTGGTACGCGCTCGCCTACATTTTCGGCCTGGTAATCGGCTGGAGACTGGTGCGCCGTCTGGTGCAGAGCACGCCCGCCGTTGCCACGCCGCTGCAGGTGGACGACTTCCTCACATGGGCCACGCTTGGCGTCGTGCTGGGGGGGCGCCTCGGCTACGTGCTGTTTTACCAACCCGAGGTTTATCTCGCGCATCCCGCGATGATCGTCGCCGTCTGGGAGGGCGGCATGAGCTTTCATGGCGGCATGCTGGGCGTCGCCATCGCAATCATCATATTCTGCCGGCGCAATGCCATTCCGCTGCTGGGTTTCGCGGACCGCATCTCGGTGGTGGCGCCGATTGGCCTTGGGCTGGGCCGGATCGCAAACTTTATCAACGGCGAGCTATGGGGCCGCCCTGCCCCCTCCTGGCTGCCCTGGGCGATGGCCTTTCCACGCGCGCCCGACTGCCCAAGCTTCCCGAACTTCTGCGTGCCACGTCACCCGAGCCAGCTGTATGAGGCATCGATGGAGGGGCTGCTGCTGCTGATCGTGATGGCGGTGCTGTCCCGGCGCGAGAGCCTGCGGGAGCGATTCGGGCTGCTGACGGGTATCTTCCTGGTCGGCTACGCCTGCGCGCGCGTCGCCGGCGAGTATTTCCGTGAGCCGGACGCCTTCCTGGGTTTTCTCGCCTTCGGCGCCACGATGGGGCAGATCCTCTCGATCCCCATGCTGCTCGTTGGGTTGTGGCTGATCGTTCGGGCGCGTCCGCTTGAGCGCGCCGCTCGTTAGGTCCGAAGTTATCGACTGTCGCCGGGCGCGCTGCTGATGCGCGCGCCGGCCGTCATGGATTGCCAGCCGTGAGGCCCCCTGAAGGCGATCCTTCCGCCGCGGTCCGCCCGGCCGAACGCCTCGATGCGTTCATGGCGCGCGCCAACGCGATCTACTATGCGACCCATGATCCGTTTGCCGATTTCACCACGTCTCCGGAGATCAGCCAGGTGTTCGGCGAGATCATTGGACTGTGGGCCGCGGTTACGTGGCAGTTGCTGGGGCAGCCGCGTCCGATGTGCCTGGTGGAGGCCGGACCCGGGCGCGGCACGCTGATGCGCGACGCACTGCGCGCCATCGGCGCGGCAATGCCCGATTTCGCTGCTGCATCCAGCGTGCACCTGATCGAGACCTCGCCCAGGCTGCGCGCCGCGCAGGCCGCCCGCATTCCCGGCGCCGCATGGCACGATGATCTACCCGGCGTGCCGGCCGGACCGATGCTCCTGGTGGCCAATGAGTTTCTCGACGCACTGCCGATCCGGCAGTTCGTCCGCCGCGGCTCCGGCTGGGCGGAGCGGTTTGTCGCCGCCGGACACTTTGTCGAGCAACCCGCCGACGCCGGCGCGGTGCCGCCGGGGCGCGCTGCCGCCGAGGGCGATATTGTCGAACTCAACGAATCGTCCCGGGATTTCATCGTGACCCTTGCTGAGCGCCTGACGCGGCATCGCGGAGCGGCACTGCTGCTCGACTATGGTCCGGAGCACAGTGCCGCGGGGGACAGCCTCCAGGCCCTGGCGCGGAAGCGCCCGGTCGATCCTCTCGGGCAGGCAGGGTCCGCCGACCTGACCGCCCATGTTGATTTCGCCGATCTGGCGAGTGTGGCACGCGACCGTGGGGCAGCGGTTCAGGGGCCGGTTCCGCAGGGCGCATTCCTGACCGCTCTGGGTCTGTTCCAGCGCACCGAGCGTCTCGCGCGAGGGCGTGCGCCGGCCCAGGCGTCGGCACTCGTCGAGGCCGCGAGGCGACTGGCAGAACCCGCGGCGATGGGCCATCTGTTCAAGGTCATGGCGGTCTGTTCGCCGGCCTGTCCGCCGCTGCCCGGCTTCCCGCCGCCCTGAACGGGCCCTGCCGTCGACCAACCGCCGCGACCGGTTGCCGGTTCTCGCCCACCCGGCCGCCGGCCGACCGATGCCGCTGCCGCTGCCGCTGCCGCTGACTGCTGACCCGACTGCTTCCGCTGCACCACTGTCAGAGAGAAAGCACCGTCATGTTCCCCGCTCTCTTCATCAGCCATGGATCGCCCATGCTCGCCCTGACCGACTCGCCGGCGCGGGACTTCCTGCGCGGCCTGGGACGGGAACTGGGCGCACCGACCGCCATCCTGGTAGCCTCTGCACACTGGGAAACGGACATCCCGGCATTCAGCGCCGTGGTGCGCAACGCGACGATCCATGATTTCCACGGGTTCCCGCGGGCGCTGTACGAGATGCGCTACGAACCGCCCGGCGCACCTGCCCTGGCCGAGCAAGCCGCCGCGCTGCTGGCCGTGGCCGGGCTGCCCAGCGCGATCGAGACGCGAAGGGGACTGGACCACGGTGCCTGGGTGCCGCTGTCGCTGATGTATCCAGCGGCCGACATTCCGGTGCTGCAGGTCAGCATCCAGTCGCATCTGGATCCGGCGCACCATCTGCGGCTCGGCCGCGCGCTAGCCGCATTGCGCGCCGAGAACGTGCTGATCATTGGATCGGGCTCATTCACGCACAACCTGTCGCGCCTGCGCCGGGATGCGGTGGACGAAGATCAGCCGCCGGATGTGGTAGCCTTCGCCAACTGGTTCGACGCCGCGATCACCGGGCAACGGACCGACGATCTGCTGAGCTACCGCTCGCGTGCGCCCTATGCGGTCCAGCAACATCCCACCGATGAACATCTGCTGCCGCTGTACGTCGCACTGGGTGCGGGCGGCGAAAACGCCACGGGCGAACGGCTGCACAGTTCGGCGATGTACTCGAGCCTGCGGATGGATGCCTACGCGTTCAGGTAAGGCTGGGTCAGACCCAGGACGCACCGGCCGTTCGCGAAAAGGCTCGGTTCGGCTGCTCCGGGGCCAGTATCTCAGCAAATCGGTGGCAGACGGCAAACCAGTGACGGACGGCGGTCGCGGTGCTTGTTCCGGCCGCCCCGCGGCCTGGCGTGCGGCCGCGGCAATCGCTGCCATGACCTGGCCCGCCCCCTGACATCGATCGTCGCTTCGGTCATGCTGCCTCTGGTGCCGGACGGACCGGCGGCAACCAGGGGAAACCGAACATGAAAGTTGGCTTCATCGGCGTGGGCAACATGGGTGGCCCGATGTGCCGCAACATTATCCGCAACACCAACCATGAGGTCGTGGTTTACGACCTCAGCCCCGATGCGGTGAAGGCTTGCACGGACCTCGGGGCCTCCTCGGGCGCCTCGGTGGCTGACGTCGCCGCACGCTGCGACGTGGTGATCACGTCCCTGCCGATCCCTCGGGTCGTCGAGGACGTGACCCTCGGCGCCGGCGGCATCGCCGAAAGCGCCCGGCCTGGCACCGTATTCATCGACCTGTCGACCAACTCGCCGGCGACAGCGAAGCGCGTCGCGGCAGGGATGCAGGCCAAGGGTATCGCCATGCTGGAAGCGCCGGTTTCCGGCGGCACGTCTCGTGCAACCGACGGCACGATCGTCATCATGGTCGGTGGTGACGCCGCGGTATTCGAACAGAACCTGCCTTTGCTGAAATCCTTCAGCGGCGAGGTCATCCACCTGGGCGAGATCGGCTATGGCTCCACCGCCAAGCTGATCAACAACATGCTGGCCTTCTGCAACTCCGCCGCCGCGGCCGAAGCGTTGATGATCGGCAAGCGCTCCGGCATCGATCTGCACAAGCTCGATGCGGTGATCCGCAATGCCAGTGGTATGTCCAGCGGCTACGCCAGCATGGCCACGAAGGCGCTGGCCGGCGACTTCAAGCCGAGCTTCGCCCTTGATCTTGCGCACAAGGACCTGCGGTTGGCCCTGGAACTGGCGGATGAACTGGGGGTGCCCGGGATGATCGCGCCACAGGTGATGAACCTGATGCGGATGGCGCGCGGCATGGGACTCGGCTCCTCGGATTCGGCATCGGTCATGCGAGTTTACGAAACGGCGCTGGGCGAGGAGGTTCGCGCCTGATAGGAAGGGTTGATCCAACCGGTTTGCACGCATGGACGCTCACTGTTCGATGAGCAGACCGGTGGGACACACTATAGTGCTCGCGAGACTCAACGATGGCGGACTAACATTATGTCAACTCTGAGCGACTGGCCGAGCGATCGTGCCAGCCGTCGTTCACACCCGCCGCGATCTGCTTCAATCTTGTTCGATCCCGTTCAAATCTCGCATCGAGCCTTAACCAGGGCGACGTCATGACCGAAAAACTCCAGATCCTCGTTGTCGAGGACGACCCTCTGGTCTCCGAGGTGATCGCCGCAGCGTTGGATGACACCTATCCCACGACGGTCGTCGAGACCGCGAGCGACGCGATGGCGCGGCTTCAGCAAGGCAAATTCCGGCTGATGCTGCTGGATTGCACGCTGCCCGGCGGTGTCGACGACAACCTGATTCCCGAGGCGGATCGCGCCGGCACGGCGGTCATTCTCATGTCGGGCGACCCGGGACGGATGGCGAAGCTGAGCGATCAGCCACGGCCATTCGTGCTTAAGCCGTTCACGCTGACAGGCCTGCTGGAGACCGTCGAGTCGGTGCTCGCGTCCACTGCGTCGCCGGCCGACTGACGCGCCGGCCGGGGCGCCGCCAAGCACCCGGACCGCGGCAGCCTGACGTGTGGCCACGTCTGAGGGTCGCGGCCGCGGTTGCGCCCTGGCCCACGCCGGTATCGCGCCTTGGGACACCGCCTCGGTTGAGATGACATCACCGGTGGCGCGCGCAGGGCCGGAGTTTGCGCCTCGGCCGTTCACTTTTGCTTGAATGGAGTGATTGATCCTGCCGGCTCGATCGGGCCAGATGCATAACGACCCGGCGAGGCTCGTCGGAACGGCTGCACCGTTGCTGCCACGATCAACGCCACCAGACCAGGACTGTTGCAGTGCTTTCCCCCGCGCCCGTCCGATGACCATTGGCCTCAGGAAGACATTCGACCGCGACACCGCATGCGCACAGGGGCGCCACGTCACCCCTGGCATGTCGATCCTGATTCAATCCGACCCCTTGCGACGCCGCATTCGGGTCGTCCATTGTTGGGACAGTTCGCATGATAAATTGCCTGAAGTCAATATGATCGAGCCTTACGGGCAAGGGCGGCGACAAATAGAGGCAGAAGTGTCGCCATGGTGGACGGACTGATGAACATGTCGCATGTCAGCAAGAGCGTGGAAGCGGGTACACGCACACCGCGCAGCAACGGTTCGGACAAATCAGCATTTGTCGAACGCCTGCAGACGATCCTGACGCACTGGCCGAGTGCCGACCGGCTTGCCCGGTCGATGGGTGTGTCGCCGTCCGCATTCCGAAAATGGCTCAAAGGCGAAGCCGAACCGAGCCGTGAGCGGCTGGTGGCGCTGGCGCGGGCAACCGGTGTCGGCGTGGCCTGGCTGGCCGAGGGCGAAGGGCCCGAACCGGTGTTTGAGCAGTCGGCGGGCAGTCGGCGCCGCACCGGTGTGCGTGATACCGCCGATGAGGCCGACTGGAGCAACTTCGTGCTGTTGCCGCGACGTCCGGAAGCGGCGGCGGCGGGCGGAACGACACCGGCGGCGCCGGCCGGCAACGAGTTCATGGCGCTGCGTCATGACTGGGTGCGGACCGTGTGTGGCGTCGAGCCCGGCAACCTGATCCTGGAGACCGCAATCGGCGAATCGATGACGCCGACAATCCGCGACGGCAACACGCTGCTGATCGACACTGCCGACCAGACCTTCGGCCATTTCGGGATCTACGTGCTCGAAATCAACGGACATCGCCTGGTCAAGCGCGTACAGCGCAAGCACGACGGAAGCCTGGTATTGATCAGCGACAATGCCGCCTATTTGCCGGACGAGGTGGACAAGGCAGCGGCCAGCAGCATCTCGGTCGTCGGCCGTGTGGTGTGGGTCGGTGGCACGGTGTGACCGCAGTGGCCGGGGCGCGGGCTGACCGAGACGCCCGGGGTCACGTGCGGCGGTTGGGGGCGTGATCACTCTGCCTGGGCCAGCGATAGGTCTGCCCCGCGTCGCCGAGGGTCCGCGCCGGGTTGGCGTGGCTGCTGCGTGCGCGAGAATGCCCGGACGGGATTGACGGGCGGGCCGTGCGCGGCCGACGAAACCGGCTCGCGCAGTCGTTGCGATACCGCTGGCTCGTCATTGCCGCGGACCGACGCGGGCGATCCGCGCGGCCACGGTCGCCGTCACCCACCGCTGGCAGGATGCCCCCCGGCGTCGCTGTGCGGCTTGGCTGACTGACGGGTTTCGTTGGGGTCGTGACCGGATTGCCGGCGGATGACGTCATTGACGCCGTTGGAGGCCTCGGTGGCAACAACGACCGCCACATCGCCCCAGTAGTGGTCGAGTGTCCCGGCCGGGATTTCGTTTAGTTGCACGACCCGGCCTCGTTCATCGCCTCCCGGCGTCTTCACGATCCACTGGATTTCCACCCGCTCCTGACGCTTCGGGATCGGAACGACCTTGACCTCCCCCTGCACGACGAAATCAGCGCCGGTCGGCGTGGTCAGCACGACCGGCCCCAGCACCGCGAGCCGCGCCCGCATCTGCTGGGTCAGTGACTGATCGCCATCGCCGGGCGCGCCGGTGACGTCGGATACGAGAACCCGGGCGGCCCGATTATACAGGCTGCCCGGATCGGCTTTGTCGTGTGCCACCCGGATGCTGGTCAGCACGGCCCCGATTCGCGGAGCGGCCTCGGCTGCGATCTGGCGCATCAGTGTCGGATCGGCGTTAGCCCAGACCTGCAGAGGAACCGCCTCGCCCTGCGCGCTGCCGGCTTCCTTGCCGTGCGGATCCTGCACGCTGAACATCGGTTTGACCGCATCGCCCGAGCGTTCCGCCCGCGTGATCAGCCGCCAGTCGGTGTCTTCCGGGGTGCGGACCATCGCCGGCACCTCCGTCGCCTGCAGTGCGACGGCGAGCTGTTTGGCGAGCTCCTTGTTGGCGGCATCCGGTAACAGTGTGTCCGTACCCGGCGGGACCGCGAGCAAGGGCGTCAGTGGCTGGGCAAGCCGACGGGCGGTCGCACCAGGATTTCCTATGAAAGGTTGTGGCAGGTCGCCACAGGCGGACAGGGCAAGACACAGGAGCAGAAGCAGGCGGCAACGACGGACGATCATCCGGCGGCTTCAAGCAGATGCCGGCGCCGGCCGGAAGGGGCTTTGGCGGAGCGATACGCCGGCGGACCCGTCACACCGGACGAACCACCGAGATCTGATGCCCGATTGGTTCGGGTTTCGCATCCCCGGGGATGCTGCGTCCCGGGCCGCCCTGCTGCAGGAAGCGCGCGTGCGCGAGGGTGCGGCGACGATGGCTGAAGAAGCGATCCTCCTCCGCCAGGGTATCGTGACCGGTTACGATGATGTGACCGATACCCGAAGCCCGCAGGCGGGCGGCACAATATCCGGCAAGGTCGAACTGCCAGCGACCATCCCTCTGGCCGGGAGCGAAGAACGCCGAGTCGGCGACCGAGCGGGCCAGCACGGCGTCGCGCAGATCGGCCCCGACCTCGTAGGAGACCTGGGCGATGCAGGGGCCGATCGCCGCGGTGATGCGATCGGGCACCGCTCCCAAGGCCGTCATCGCGGCGACCGTCGCCTCCAGCACGCCGGCCAGCGCGCCGCGCCATCCGGCATGGGCGGCACCGACGATCCTACCGTCGACATCGGCAAACAGAACCGGGGCACAGTCGGCCGTCACAATACCCAGTGCCAGACCCGGCTCTGCCGTGACCATCGCGTCCGCTCGCTCACCCTCTCCCGGTGCCCACGGTGACGTGGCTGTAACAACCCGGGTGCGGTGGACCTGGGTCAGTCCCAGCAGTCTCGCGGGATCGACATCGAGCGCCCGTGCCGCGCGCGCACGATTGGTCAGGACCGCATCCCGGTCGTCCTGGCCGGAGAGGCTGCAGTTCAAGCTTGCGAAGGGACCGGTCGAAACGCCGCCGCGGCGCGTGAAGAATCCGTGCGGCACGGCCAGCGCGTCCGCGGTCAAGGCTTCCGCCATGGTGATGCGACTCCGGGAAAGGACGGTGCGGCCGGTGTGCGCAATGTGCCGTCACCGGTCAATCGGTGTTTTCCGCACTTATCCCGGCACCGCGGTCCGGCCTGCCGCCGGCACCTGCGATCACCGCACCGCCAATCGACCTCCGCAGCAAGGCCCCGCGGCCCTTTGTTTCTTCAGTGTTGCGGGCATCGTTTCGTTTGCTCAGCCGTGGCCGGCACGGCGCGCGACGGACAGCGCCTCCCGCTCGGCCAACCGGCGTCGGGACGCGAGCGGCCCGTGAACCGTGGGATAGCGGGCGTATTGATGCAGGTCAACGACATGACATGCAGACGTCGCCACATTTGTCGGATGCTCCTGCGCGCCCTTGGCGGTGATCATGGGTTGACCAGGCCCATCGGCCCGGATGGTGGGAGGAACGCCGTTGGCCGAACACTTCCGCAGGCAATTGTATCAGCCAATCGTATCAACCATCAGGATCACCGGCCTTTTCCGCAGCAAATATCGCCAGACCGCCGGTATGCCAGCCGAGCGTCACTTCCATCCAAAGGATACGGTCCGGTTGGCGCACAGAACCGGTCATCCCTCGCAGGCCGGCATGACACGTCGGCGTCCGGATGAAGCCTTGATGACCGGGCCTTGATGACCGGCCTCCGAAGCCCAACCCTTGATGACAGGCGCCGATCCGTGCAGCGCTCCGCACCGACATGACCCGCGGCGCTCCGCACCGGCACGGCCCGCGGCACTCCGCACCGGCACGGCCGGCGGCGTTCCGCGCCGATATCGTCCCGGCGGCCCACGCTTTTCGTTCGCCGTTTCGCCCCCATGTGCCCCGTGCGACATCCCCGCGACCGGCTACATGGTCCTTCCAGATCCAAAACGGAGGCTTCCCTTATGACACCGTGGCGAGAATTGCCGGCGGCACTGACGGCCCTGCGCGAGCTTGCGCTCGACCTGCGCTGGACCTGGAGCCATGAGGCCGACGCGCTGTGGGCACAGGCCGGCGGCGACCTGTGGCAACGGACGCACAATCCGTGGGCCATTCTCGAGGATCTGACGACCGCCAGACTTGATGAACTCGCCGCCGACAAGGGCTTCATCAAGCAGCTCGATGCTCTGGTCGCCGCTCGCAACGCCTACCTCGGCGACCCTGGCTGGTTCGCCAAGACCGACAGCAACGCGAAGCTGGCCGGCGTCGCCTATTTCAGCATGGAGTTCGGCGTCGGTGAGGCGCTTCCCCTGTACGCGGGCGGGCTCGGCATCCTGGCGGGCGATGCGCTGAAAGCGGCGAGCGACCTGGGGCTGCCGGTCATCGGCATCGGTCTGCTGTACCAGGAGGGCTATTTCCACCAGATGATCGACGCGACGGGCAAGCAGGTCGAAGCCTACCCGTACAACGACCCGTCAAGCATGCCGATCTCGCCCGCGCGCACGCCCGGCGACAGCTGGTTGCACATTCCGGTTGAGTTGCCGGGTCGGACGCTGCGGCTGCGGGTTTGGCGCGTCAACGTCGGACGAACGCTGCTCTATCTGCTGGACAGCAACGACCCCGCGAACAGCCCGGTCGATCGCGGCATCACCGGCAAACTGTACGGCGGCGGCACGGAGATGCGGCTGCTGCAGGAGATCGCCCTGGGTGTGGGCGGCTGGCGCCTGGTCGAGGCACTGCATCCCGAGATCGAGGTCTGTCATCTGAACGAAGGGCACGCCGCCTTCGCCATGGTGGAGCGTGCGCGGTCCTTTGCCGAACGAACCAAGATCGGCTTCGACGAGGCGCTGTGGGCGACGCGAGCGGGCAACGTGTTCACTACCCACACGCCGGTGGAAGCAGGGTTCGACCGTTTTGCGCCAACGCTGCTGGCGCGCTACGGACAAGCCTGGGCGCAGAACGACGCCGCTTTGGCCGACTTCGTGAAGCTGGGCCTCGACCAGGCGGTCGATCCCGCCGGTATCAACATGGCCTATCTCGCGGCTCATGGCGCATTCCTGAGCTTTGGTGTCAGTCGATTGCATGGCGCGGTCAGCCGGCGAATCTTCCAGCCGTTGTTTCCCCGCTGGCCGGAACAGGAGGTGCCGTTCGACCATGTGACGAACGGCGTGCACGTGCCGACCTGGGATTCGGCGATGGCCGATGCGGTGTGGACCGGGGCGTGTGGCCGGGAACGCTGGCGCCACGAGCCCAGAGATATGGATGAACGTCTCGAAGCGATACCGGATGAAGCGCTGTGGACGCTGCGCGGCCAGGCCCGAGCGGCTCTGATCGTCACCGTGCGCCGGCGGCTCGCTTCGCAGTTGAGCGGTCGGGGGCTTTCGCCGGAAGACGTGGCGGTCGCCGACTCCGTACTGGATCCCAACGTCCTCACGCTGGGCTTCGCGCGTCGCTTCACCGGGTACAAACGCCCCGATCTGCTGTTGTCCGATCACGACCGGCTTGGACGCCTGCTGCAGGACGAGGCCTGCCCGGTGCAGATCGTCCTCGCGGGCAAGGCTCACCCGGACGACGAGGTAGGCAAGCAGATGATCCAGGAATGGGTCCGCTTCGCACAGGACGGGCGGTTTCGCCGGCGGGTGGTGTTCCTGGAGGATTATGACATCTCCCTGGCCCAGGAGCTGGTCCAAGGCGTGGATGTTTGGGTCAACACGCCGCGCCGCCCATGGGAAGCCTGCGGCACCAGTGGCATGAAGGTCGTCGTCAACGGCGGACTCAATGTCTCGACGCTGGATGGCTGGTGGGAAGAGGCATACCAGCCGGAAGTGGGCTGGGCCATCGGCGACGACCATGCCTCCGCCAACCCCGACGAACAGGATCACCGCGACGCGGACGAACTTTATACCGTGCTGAAGGACGAGGTCGTGGCGGCGTTCTATGACCGTGACGCGACCGGGCTGCCGCGAGCCTGGGTCGGACGCATGCGGCGCAGCATGATCGACCTGACCCGTCGGTTCAGCGCCTCACGGATGATGCGTGACTATCTGGAAAAGGCCTATCTGCCGGCGGCGCAGGCGTTGCGCGAGCGGGTGCCGGATGGCGCGGCTGCCGCCACGGCAATGGTAGCGTGGGAGCGCGACCTGCGACGCGACTGGCCGAACATCCATGTCGGCGACTCGACGATGACCGCCCAGAACGACGGCTGGGCCATCTCCGTACCGATCTATCTTGGCCGGATCGGCATCCAGGCCATCCGGGTGGAAGCCTATGCGCAGCCGCTCGGCGATGGTGCCCCGGAAATCATCCCCCTGGCGCATGACGGAGCGATCCCCGGTGCCAGCAGCGGCTACCTGTATCTCGGCCGCATCGAGGGCACCCGCCCGGCCGGAGACTATACGGTGCGCGTGGTGCCGTCCCATCCCGGCGTGCGGGTGCCCGCCGAGGTTCCGCTGATCCGCTGGCAGAGGTGAGCTCGCGTACCGCTTGCGGAGGAAGGTGATCGTGCCGGAGCCGATGCAACCGGGTGACGAGCCCCGGCTCCGCGCAGCTTTCCCGGCGGCGGACGGCACCACGCCTTTTGGTGGCCCGACGGGGATGGCGCGGCTTTCGAGATCCGGGCTCAAAGGCAACGCGCTGGCGTCTCGGCCACCGGAACATCGGTCCCCGATGATCCCGCTCCGATCTGCCCGCGCTGGCGTGTTTACGGGCGGCGATGATACCCGCCTCCGCTGCGTTAACCAATTTGCCCAAATTTGATCTGAATCAATGCCTCTCGCCGAGAGGGCCACTATGAAACCTTGCAGGAAAGTTAACGAGCGCCTGAGCAAAAGTAAGAATTGGCCAGCCTCGTTTGCGCGATCTGTGTTCGCATCAGGTTCGCAGGCCGTCAACGTCGCAGCCCCGCGGCGAATGTAGCCGACAACCGGAGGCCAGATGGACATGATCAATCTGCAAGAAATCCGGCAGATTGTCCCTGATCGACGCTACTGCCGAAATGCCCGGGCGGTTTGGCCCGAGGGGGGAAACAGCGTGATGACCATTGATCGTGCGACGGCTCCAAGGCTGCATCCGGCGCCTGGGGAAGATCCGTCGGTGACTGAGCCGGACGGAGAAGAACCGCACAGGCTTCCGCCGGGACAGCGGCATCCCAGCTGGGATACCGCGGTTCATGCCGCCGCTACGTTGCTGGACGAAAAATTCGGTCCGCCCGGGGCCATCAACGGCCCCTTCATGGACGGCATGGCACGTGATCTCGCGGCGCGGTTGTGTGCGTACCACGAGATCGAGGAGGCCGTGGACCACATGCCGCCACCCCCTTCGGAGCCCGCTGAACTGCCGGAGCCCACAACGACATAGGCTTTTGTCCAGACAAGGCTGGAAAGCCTCGGCGCGCCACGGCTCTGAAGGATGCCGGCAGACCGGAGGCGGCGGTGTCGTCGCTCTGCGTCGACCGGCAGGCCAGATCATCCGACTT
>DASWON010000183.1:0-43163 GCA_036398735.1 Rhodopila sp. | reverse complement strand
CAGGGGGATAGGACTTGCCGCGTGACCACAACATGGATGCCTCCGGATCGATCCGGAGGCTTAGGAATCACAGATCCAGGGGGTGCCGGAACCCTTTGTTCAAACAAAGCGCGATTCCAGTCACCGTGGAACGGCTCTAATTGGCCGCGCTGCCGATCGCGCTCATCGGCACCGATTGGTCCGCGGAAGGGAGTGCAGGTTTCGGCCGAGGCCGTGGGCAGGGATTCCGCCCGAGCGGGTGCGCCGGCAGCCTCAGCACGAGGTCCGGACCACCAGCCAGCGGGGGAGACCCGTGGCGGATGGCCCGGCCGATCGCCGTGTGACGACCGCCGTATCAGGACGGTGACTGGACGATGGTCGCTATATGCGGCCCATAACCAGCAGGATAATCACGACCAGCAATACCAGGCCCAACCCGCCGCTCGGATAGTACCCCCAGCCGCCGCTGTATGGCCACGTAGGCAATGCCCCAAGCAGCAGCAAAATCAGAATAATAAGTAGAATAGTGGACATAGCCCGACCTCAACTTTACTTTTTCAGCGCCTCACGGGCGGAATCCTTCATCCCGCCAACGGCGTTCTGAACCTTGCCGGCGGCCTTTTCTGTCGCGCCCTCGACCTCGGTCTTGGTGTCGCCAGTGACCTTGCCCACAGCTTCCTTCACCGCGCCCTTTGCCTCATGCGCAGCGCCCTTGATACGATCGGAATCCATGAAAATCAGTCTCCTTCGTCAGTGATTGTCTGTCAGGGCTTGCGTGGTGTTAAAACCGGCAGAGCCCATCCACCCCCCGCCGGCCGCACTCAGATCTTCATCCGCACCGCGCGCGGTGTAACCGGCGCTGCGAAGCGGGCGAACGGCGCTGTTGAGCCGCAGCAGCGAGTAACAATCTCGCTCTTTTGTGCATGATACCTCCTTTCGGGTGTCTCACACGCTTCGATAGGTTGCCCTGCAATCCATTGATTACAAGTCATATGGGGACCGCATCAGAGCAACCTGGTTTCACTAAACCTTGAGAATACGTAATGTCGGCCGCTTTTCTCCGACCCGTTTCATCCTGCCGGGGCTTTGCCTGTCTCCGCCGCATCGTCCTCGCCGCTTGGCATCCAGTGGCGAATGCGGTTGGATCGTCATCTGAAAGGGATAACGCGACATGGCGGGTCTGTATTACGAGCAATTTTACGTGGGCCAGGAATTTGCGCATCCGTGGACGCGGACGGTGACGGAGATGGACAACACGCTGTTCAGCGCGCTGACGATGAATGTCCAGCCGCTGCATCTCGATGCGCACTTCGCTGCGGAAACGGAATTCGGTCAGCGACTGGTGAACTCCATTTTCACCCTGGGCCTGATGGTGGGCATGAGCGTCAACGACACGACCCTGGGCACCACAGTGGGCAACCTTGGGTTTACCGAGATGAAATTTCCCAAGCCGGTGTTCCATGGCGACACGCTGCGGGCACGCTCGAGAGTACTGTCGATGCGCGAAAGCCGGTCCCGTCCCGAGGTCGGCATCGTCGAATTCGAGCACACGTGCTGGAATCAGCGCGAGGAGATGGTCGCGATCTGCACACGCCAGGCGATGATGCGCAAACAACCGTCATGAGCGAACCGCCCGTTGAGCCATCCGCGCGACCGGAAGCCAAGTCGGGCCGCGCGGCGCGTGAGGCTGCTGCCCTGCGCGCTAATCTGCTGAAGCGAAAGGACCAGGCGCGGCGGAGGGAAGAAGCGCGACGGGAGGAGGCGCGACGGGAGGAGGCGGGGCGGCCCGAAGGCACGCACCCGCAGGAGCCACAGCGGGAGGACGTCCACAAAGCGGACTCGTACCCCGACGAAGCATGATCATCAGCAACGGAGGACCCGTCGATGCTCGCTCTCGTGAACACGCCGAAAGGATCGGCACCGATTGAACTGCGCGAAATTCCTGATCCCGCGCCGGCCCCCGATGAAGCGCTGGTCGAGGTCCGTGCGTTCTCGCTGAACCGCGGGGAACTGAGCTCGTTTGCACGCAACAAGGAAGGCTGGGTCCCGGGACAGGACGTCGCTGGCGTCGTGTTGCGGCAGGCCGCCAACGGCAAAGGCCCTCCAGTCGGCGCGCGGGTGGTCGCCCTGGTCGACGATTTCGGTTGGGCACAGCGCGTGGCAGCGCCGAACCATCGTTTGGCGGTGCTGCCGGAAAACGTGAGTTTTTCCCAGGCGGCGACACTGCCGGTCGCCGGACTGACGGCCTTGCGCACGCTGCGTCACGGGGGACCGCTGATCGGGCGACGCGTGTTGATCACCGGGGCCGCTGGTGGGGTCGGAACCCTCGCGGTCCAGATCGCGGCGCACTCCGGCGCCCACGTCACCGCTGTGGTCGGGCGTCCCGAAAGGGCGGCCGGATTGCAAGCGCTGGGCGCGGCAGAGGTTGTTCAAGGGATCGACAAAGCACGCGGCCGCTTCACGCTGATCCTGGAATCCGCCGGCGGTGCCTCACTTGCCAAGGCGATCGAGTTGGTCGAGGCGGCGGGCACCGTCGTCGTTTACGGCAACTCCTCGGCTGAGCCGACGACAATCAGCTTTGCCAATTTCCGCGGTGCGCCGAATTCCCGCATTCAGAGCTTCAGCTATTTCACCTCCGAGGCAGAGGAACGCTTTGCGCCGGATCTGGCACTTCTGGTGGGGCTGATCGCCGATGGGTCACTGAAGCCGCAGATCGGCGTGGAGCGCAGTTGGCGGGAGCTTCTGCAGGTGACGGAACCGCTGCGCGAACGCCAGGTCACCGGAAAGGCTGTGCTGCTGGTGGATTAGCGGTCGGCGATGGGCCCAGGCCGCTGCGGTTGGGACCGGGCGACAAGCTGAATACAACGGATCATGCCGCCGCAAGATCCCGCCCGGTGTGCCGCCAGCGGAGCCGGGCTGCCGGCGAGGTTCGGCGTCTTGCAGGCCGAGAGCCCACTGATCCGGCTGACGTCCGCTGGGCCCCTCGACAGTGACGCAAACGATGCGGCGCGATGGGCCTATGACTGCATTTGCCTGCAGATCCGAGCTCCAGCGGCCGGGAGCCGAGGCGGCGGCCAGCAAGCCCACTGGCATGAGAAAACCCAGCGGCGCTGATTTCCGGCCGGCGCTGGCTTTCGGAAATCCGCGCGTGTCCGAGCCGTTTTAGGTTTGGATTTTGTGACTAATGCCCGTGATTTAATGTCCGCTAACAAATTACTGAATAAAATTCGTAGATACTGTCTCGTATCGGATGGCAGTACCACGCTGCGCCGTTCAGTGCATCGCACGCGCGCGCCGCAGATCCGGAAGCAGCGCCGGCCCGCTGACATCGTCGGAGCACCATGCTGCACGGCCATCCATGTGGCGAAACAGGGCTTGCGGGAAACGGGCTGGAATTCCGTTGCTTGCAGGTATTGGTTACAATCGTATGCCTCGAGAATATCAGACCGGCCCACCAACGGGCCCAGCAATCTGTGCACTTGCTCGAACCGCATGTCTGCCAAGAGGTAAGGACAGCCCTGCTCCCGGCATGCGGAATCGCTGCACGCGCCTGCGCCCTGCGGGGCTGACCGGACGGCGATGGCAATCTCGGCAGCCGGCGCCCATGCGCTACCCATCAACAGCGACTACACAGCCACACGACCTCGGCCGCGGCGGATCCGCGGCGATTGCGCGCCGTCATGCGGCCGGTCCAGCATCGCCGCCCGGCGCCGGACGGTCTGCGGGCTGGTGGAACGGCTCTCGCAGGGACAGATCAATCGGTGGTTCCGCGCCGGGCCTGGCATCGCCTTGAGGCCGGACGGACCGGCGATGTCCCACGGCGGTGCGCCAAAACTCCCCCTCGCCACGGTTCCCGAATCAGACTATCAAGCGGCCAACGAGTGCGCCCGACGCGGCCCTGGCTGAACTGATCGGGGTCTAGGGGCGCGAGCAACGGATAGAGCAGGATTTGAGCGACACACCTGATCAGCCTCTGGAGCCCACGGGCCCCCACGGTGACATGCAGCCGGTCACTTTAGAAGAGGAGATGCGCCGCTCGTACCTCGATTACGCGATGAGCGTAATCGTGTCCCGTGCCTTGCCGGATGCCAGGGACGGACTGAAGCCAGTCCACCGCCGCATTCTGTATGGCATGCACGAGGCCGGCTACACACCGGACAAACCGTATCGCAAATCGGCCCGTGTCGTCGGTGACGTCATGGGTAAATACCACCCGCATGGTGACGCCTCGATCTATGACGCCATGGTGCGTATGGCGCAGAGCTTCTCGATGCGGCTGCCGCTGATCGACGGCCAGGGCAACTTCGGATCGGTGGACGGCGATAACCCGGCGGCGATGCGGTATACTGAGGTCCGGCTGGCCAAGGCCGCGGCCCTGCTGCTGGAAGACATCGACAAGGACACGGTCAACTTTCAGCCGAACTACGATGAATCGGAACGCGAGCCGCTCGTCCTGCCGGCGAAGTTTCCGAATCTGCTGATCAATGGCGCCAACGGCATTGCCGTCGGCATGGCCACCAACATTCCGCCGCATAATCCCGGCGAGATCATCGACGCCACGCTGGCGCTGATCGCCGATCCCGATATCTCCCTCGACGATCTGATCAAGATTGTCCCCGGCCCGGACTTTCCGACGGGAGGTGTGATCATCGGCCGCTCCGGCATCCGCGCCGCCTTCGAGACAGGCCGCGAAAGCATCACCATCCGCGCGAAGACCGAGTTCGAGGAGATCCGCAAGGACCGCACCGCGATCATCGTGACGGAAATTCCGTACCAGGTGAACAAGAAGACCCTGATCGAGAAGATCGCCGAACTGGTACGCGGCAAGGTCATCGAGGGCATCGGTGAGATGCGCGACGAGAGCGACCGCTCCGGCATGCGCATCGTCATGGAGCTGAAGCGCGACGCAACGCCCGAGGTAGTGCTGAACCAGTTGTTCCGCTTCACCCAGTTGCAGACCTCGTTCGGCATCAACGTGCTGGCCCTGGACGACGGCCAGCCGAAGCAGATGGGGCTGCGCGAGGCGCTGACGTGTTTCATCCGGTTCCGCGAGGAGGTCATCCTCCGCCGGTCCCGCCATGAACTCGGCAAGGCGCGCGACCGGGCGCACAACCTGGTCGGGCTGGCCATCGCGGTCGCCAACATCGACGAGGTGATCCGGCTGATCCGCGCCAGTCCCGACGCCGCAGCGGCCCGCGTGGCCCTGATGGGACGCGACTGGCCGGCCGAGGATATCGGCGCGCTGCTGGCGCTGATCGATGAGCCCGGCAACGTCATCGCGCCGGACGGCACGGTGCGGCTGACCGAGGAGCAGGCGCGCGGTATCCTGGAACTGCGGCTGCAGCGCCTGACCGGGCTGGAGCGCGAGAAGATCCATGCCGAGATGACCGAGGTCGCCGACAAGATCCGCGAGCTGCTGGATATCCTGCACTCGCGCATCCGCCGCATGGAGGTGATGACCGAGGAGCTGGCGGCCGCGCGCAAGGAGATCGCCTCGCCGCGGATGACCGAGATCGCGGACGCCCTTGCGGATCAGGACGATGAAAGCCTGATCGAGCCGGGCCAGATGGTGGTGACCATCACCCGCGACGGCTTCATCAAGCGCACGACGCTGGAGACGTTCCGAGCACAGAATCGCGGCGGCCGCGGGCGCTCGGGCGCGGGCACGCGCGGCGACGACATCGTCACCCGGAGCTTCAACGGGCATACGCATCAGTGGGTGCTGTTCTTCTCGTCGGGCGGCAAGGCGTTCCGGGTGAAGGTCTGGAAGCTGCCGGAGGCCGGGCCAACGGCGAAAGGCCGCGCGCTGGTCAATCTGTTGCCGGAACTGGGCGCCGACACCATTACCACTGTGCTGCCGCTGCCGCAGGATGAGACGCTCTGGGACAGCCTGCACCTCGTATTCGCCACCGCCTCGGGAAACGTGCGGCGCAACCGGCTGTCCGATTTCAAGAATGTCCGTGCCGCCGGGCTGATCGCGATGAAGCTCGACGAGGGTGATCATCTGGTCGGCGTCGCGACCTGCCGGGAGGGCGACGACGTGTTGCTGGCGACCCGCAAGGGCCGCTGCATCCGCTTCCAGCTGTCCGACGATCAGGTACGGGTGTTCGCCGGACGCGACAGCTCCGGCGTGCGCGGGATCAAGCTGCTGAACGGGGACGAGGTCATCAGCCTGTCGGTGCTGCGCCATGTCCAGGCCGGTCCTGAGGAGCGGATCGCTTACCTGAAGCTGGCCAACGCCAGACGGCGCGGCAATGGCGAGGCCGACGCCGAGACACCGGCCACGGTGGAAGCCGAGGAGACTGTCGCCGAGGTAACCCTGTCGGCGGAGCGCTTCTCCGACATGGAGATCGCCGAGGAGATGCTGCTGACGGTGACCGACATGGGCTTCGGCAAGCGAACGTCCGCTTACGAATACCGCGTCACCGGCCGCGGCGGACAGGGTATTGGCAACATCACGCTGGCGCCGCGCAACGGCAAGGCCGTGGTCGCGACGTTCCCGGTGCGGCAGGGCGACGACATCATGATGGTCACCGACGCCGGGCGGCTGATCCGAGTCCCGGTCGACCAGGTTCGCACCACGGGGCGCCAGACGATGGGCGTGACCCTGTTCCGGGTCGACAAGGGCGAGCACGTGACCAGCGTGTTCACTGTGCTGGAAGAGGAAACGGATGAGACCGGCGGGCCTGGCGAGGATCGCCTGGCTCCCGACGGAAGTTTGCCGGACGCGGGTTTATCTGACACGAGTTCCGATGACTCGGGTTTGCCGGACGCGGATGGCCCGAACGACAATAATGACAAGCCGGCTCCCGAGGAAGGAAACGATGGCTGACAAGGACGATCACAACCCACGCCGGATAGGTCTGTATCCGGGCACATTCGACCCCATCACCAACGGCCATCTCGACGTGATCGCCCGCGCCGCGCGGCTGCTGGACAAGTTGGTGGTCGGGGTGGCGATCAACACCGGCAAGGGGCCGCTGTTCACCTTGGAGGAGCGCGTCGAACTGGTCCGCGCCGAGATCGCCGCGATCGCGACGCGCAACGGCATGGTGATCGAAGTGGTGCCGTTCGACACGCTTCTGATCGACTTTGCCCGCAAGGTGGGCGCCTCGATGATCGTCCGGGGTCTGCGCGCGGTATCGGATTTCGACTATGAGTTCCAGATGGCCGGCATGAATTATCGCATGGCACCGGATATCGAGACGGTGTTCCTGATGGCCAGTGAGCGGCATCAGTTCATCGCCTCCCGCCTCGTCAAGGAAGTCGCCATGCTGGGCGGCGACATCACGTCGTTCGTGCCTGCTCTGACCCTGGAACGCGTTCTCAAGCGCGTTCGCGGCTGACCGGCCGACGTTTTTCACGGTCGGGCCGTTCCGATCGTTGAGTCCACCCCCATTTCGGTTTTGAAGGAGGGCGCCATGCATCGCCGTACCCTGATCGCATCCAGCGCAGCGCTCGGCGCTGTCGCGCTCACGCTGGGCGGTCCGGCCATCGCGCAAGCGACGGACCCCGAAAACACCATCTATCTGGACCTCAAGCAGGGGCGCGTGGTGATCCGACTGCTGCCCGATGTGGCGCCAAAGCATGTGGAGCGGATCAAGACACTGGCCCGCCAGGGGTTCTATGACGGCACCCCGTTCCACCGCGTGATCGAGGGGTTCATGGCCCAGGGCGGCGACCCCACCGGCACCGGCACCGGCGGAAGCAAGCTGCCGAATCTGCCGCTGGAGGCCAGCCAGCGCCACTTCGTCCGGGGTGTATGCGGCATGGCTCGTTCTTCCGATCCCGACAGCGCCAACAGCCAGTTCTTCATCATGTTCGCGCCGGCACCGTCGCTGGACGGCAAGTACACGATCTGGGGCCAGGTCGTGAGCGGCATGGAGTATGTCGACCAGATCAAGCGCGGGGCCCCGGGCAGTGGAACTGTGACCGATCCCGATCGTATCGTGCATATGCGTGTGGCTGCGGACGTGAAATAGGTTTCAGAAGGAGACACCAGACATGAGCGCTTCGACCCCTGCCCTCGATCCTGAGAACACGCTGCACCTGGACCTGAAAACCGGCCGGGTGGTGATCCAACTGCTGCCGGATATTGCGCCGATGCACGTGCAGCAGATCAAGACCCTGGTCCGTCAGGGCTTTTACGACGGCACCGTGTTTCATCGGGTTATCGAGGGCTTCATGGCGCAGGGCGGCGATCCGACCGGCACCGGCACCGGAGGCAGCTCGCTCGACAACATCCGCGCCGAGTTCACCGACAAGGCGAAATTCGTGCGCGGCACGTGCGGCATGGCTCGGTCGCAAAGCCCGCATAGCGCAAACAGCCAGTTCTTCATCATGTTTGAACCGGCCCCGCACCTGAATGGTCAGTACACGATCTGGGGCCAGGTTGTCGAAGGAATGGAGTTCGTCGACCAGATCAAGCGCGGCAGCGGCGGCGGTGGCACGGTGTCGAATCCGGATACGATCGAGAAGCTGTCGGTGGCCGCCGACGCGACCTGATGGATGCGCGCATGGACGGGGCGCTTCGAGGATCTCCCTCGACCGGCCATGCGCGCAACGTCGCGGGTGACGCTTGACCCGCGGCCGCGCATGGCGTTCAAAGCGCGCCGGCGAGCCCGTAGCTCAGTTGGTAGAGCACGAGACTTTTAATCTTGGGGTCGTGGGTTCGAATCCCACCGGGCTCACCAAGCTATCGATGTCAATTCGGAATATCCGTCAGCGAGGATCGATCGCCGTGGCGGCGCGCTCCGCCTGACAAGTCGGACGGGGGCAAGTCGGACGGGGGCAAGTCGGACGGGCCGACGACGCCCGGCGTATCAGGATCCCGTTATCATGACTGTTCAGGACGAGGTCGCCGGATAGGCGTGCTTGACCATGCGGTGGCCATGAGCGGAACGGGGTCGCCGAAGGCTACTGGACGGCGCAGCCACAATTCGCTCCATGTAAACACGCCGCGCCGGGCGCTGTACGGGTCTGCGCTCCGACGCCGCCGCGATGCCTCGCCGCACCGTTCGTCAGCGCGACGTTTCTGCATGTGACCTGTCGTTCCCATGCGCAAGAACGTCACGCGGCCTGCCACGTGTCATTGGCAAGGAGACCACCAGCGCCGGCGCAAGTGCCGAACCTACAAAAGCGGATGTCGCGGTCGACATCGGCACGATGCACAACGCCTTGCAGGTCACGTCGAACGAGGAGCCCCCGTATGACGTTCCACTGCCTGTCGTGGCGACGACGCAGGCGGGGCGCGGCAACGTCAGCGCCACTGGGCGAGGCGACCACGACTGGGCGTGGCCGACCCGCACGCTGAGCACAGGAAGCCAACCAGATGGAGCGAACTCACCGAAGGAGCCCGCTATGATCGACAACGCACGACAACCCGGAACCATCGACCGCCTTTATGCCCTGAATGCCGGGCTTGCGGTTGCGCCCGACCGATCGGTCTATTCGCCCGGCCATTGGGAGGGCAGGCAGATCACGCTGAGTTGCAACGCTTATCTGATCCACCGCAACGGAGAGTGGATCATGTGGGACACCGGCATCGAGGATGCTATTGCGCAAGAATCGGGAGGCCGGATCATCGCGCATAACATCCGGGGTATCGTGGCCAGAACCATTGCTTGTCAGCTCGCGGACGTAGGCATCACGCCGGCCGATGTCGGGCGGGTCGTCCTGTCCCATGCGCATTTCGACCATATCGGCAATGCCGAGCTGTTCCGGCACGCGACCTGGCACATGCAACGCCGTGAACATCAGGCGATGTTCGGCTCCGCGTATGCGGACTATGGCTACACACCATCGCTGTACCGGTCCCTCGAGGCGGCAAAGATTGAGCTGATGGATGGCGATCTCGACGTGTTCGGTGACGATTCGGTGCGCGTGATCTCGACTCCGGGCCACACGCCAGGCCATTGCTCACTTCGCGTCCGCCTCCGAAAAACCGGGCCGATCCTGCTCTCGGGCGATGTCGCGCATTATCGTTTCAACATGGAACACCATTGCGTACCGACGATGAACAGCGATGCCGAGGAGTCGCGGCGGTCGATGGAACGGGTGGACGCGATTGTTCGCGAGGAAGGGGCGCAACTATGGCTTAACCACGACTTCGCGCAGACTGCGACGATACCGCACGCCCCTGCCTATCTTGATTAAGAGGGCCTTCCGGCGTGCGACCTGTCTGCGTGGGTGGTGGTCGTTGCAAGATGATGTCGCGGTCATCGCACCAGTGTCTGTCTGAACGCGGAGGCGCGGACCGGTCAGCCAAGGTCTGGCCAAAGCCCTGAACGCCGGGACCAACGAGGCGGATTTCGAACGTCCGACCATGACAGGACTTGATCAGCGAACGAGCGGCACCGCCGCTGGCCCGTGTGGGTGGGTCAGGCGACCAGACAGGCGGTGGAAGAGCCGCGTGATGCCGAAGAAAGCCAGGAGCACGATCGCCGTGATGCTGTCCTGTTCGCCTGCTGCGACCGCCACCCGCCCGCGACGGCCGCGAGTGTTGCCACCGGCGCGACGCTGCTCGCCCCGCGTGCGAGCACAGGCAGGGCGCTCCGCCCGACGGCTCCTCCGCGCGCAGACCAGCGGCATAACGGGCAGGATGCAGGGGCCGCCGGCGGTCGGAATCGCCGAACGGTCAGCCAGCAGGAGCAGCGTCACGTCTGTCGCTTCTCTGTGGCGGAAGGCTGAAAGTTCGGGTCCTGATAGACGCTCGCGCTTGCCCGCTATTGTCTTTCGGATATAACCAATTCGATGGATTTTGCGAACACGGCGCTTACCGCACAGAATGTCATCCGATTGACTGCCTGGCGTGGTGCTGCGCCAAGACGCGTCCGAGGATCAGGCAGTGTCGCCTGCAGTCAGGCAATATGGCTGGCCGGACGGCCAAGGACCGCGGTCAGGGCTAGTGTGACAAACCGACAAAGGAACCCGGCGTGACGGACCAGAACCCACTCGCCGAATTGTTGGCGGCGGAGCAAAAAGCCGATGCGTTGTTTGACGCGATCCGGGCCCGGAACCTGCTTCGCCCCGGCCGCAGCGAAACCGACGTGGACAAGGATATCTACGCGCTCGCGCAGGATTCGTTCGGTGTCACCAAGCATTGGCACAAGCGGATCGTCCGCGCCGGACCCAATACTGTTCGCATCTTCAGTGAAAATCCGCCGGTTCGTGAAATCGGTGAGGATGACACGGTGTTCCTTGACCTGGGGCCGGTGTTCGGCGCGTGGGAGGCCGATGTCGGTCGCACCTACGTCATGGGCCACGATCCCGAAAAGCACAGGCTGTGTCAGGATCTTCCTCGCATTTTCGACGCGATCAAGCAACATTTCGACGACCACCCCGACGTGACGGGCGCGGAACTCTATGCCCACGCCCAGCGCTGCGCGGAAGATTCGGGCTGGCTGTTCGGCGGCGCAATCGCGGGCCACATCGTTGGAGAATTTCCCCACGCCCATATCCCCGGCGACAAGGATCTCTACCGGATCAGCCCGGCCAATTCCGGACGGCTGCGCGATCCCGACGCGGTCGGAAATCCGCGCCATTGGATCATCGAGGTACATCTCGTCGATCGCACACGCAGCTGGGGCGGCTTCTATGAGCGGCTACTGGTCCCGGGAGACCCCGCGCCGGGCTGAACCGGGCGAGCCTGGACGGTGCGCCGGCGCTGCTGTCGCGTAAAATCTTTCTGACATCGGTACAGATCGATTGCGATGGTCCGCCGGTTGCGTCCAGCCACGGCACCGGCGCCTGTATTTACTGCGGGCTCCTATCTGCCGGTGCTGATCCACACGGTCTTGGGTTCGGTGAAATTCTCCACGGCGACATCGCCGTGTTCGCGGCCAAAGCCGGAATCACGTGCGCCACCCCAGGGAAGCCGGATGTCCGTCGGGCCGAACGTGTTGACCCATACCGTCCCCGCCTTGAGCCGCTGCGCGAAGTGATGCACACGAGCGATGTCTCCACTCCACACGCCCGCAGCAAGGCTGTAGCGCGTGCCGTTTGCGATCCTCAGTGCATCGCTTTCATCGTCGAACTTTACGACGGCCGCGACCGGCCCGAAAATCTCCTCCTGTGAAATGCGCATGTCATGTTTGACACCGGCAAACACCGTCGGGCTGACGAAAAATCCCTGCTTGCCAATCCGCCCGCCGCCAGTCACCACCGACGCGCCCTCATTTCGGCCGATATCGATATAATTAAGAACCCGCTGCATCTGGACTCCGGAAACCAGTGGCCCCATGCCCGTCGAGGTCTCCATCGGGTTGCCGATCCGGATCGCCTCGGCACGCGCCGCGAGCCGTGCCACCACATCATCATAGACGGACGCATGGACGAGTATTCTCGATCCCGCCGAGCACACCTGGCCGGTGTTGAAGAAAATACCTGAACCCGCGGCCTTGACCGCCGCGTCCAGATCAGCGTCGGGGAAAATGATGTTCGCTGACTTGCCACCCAGTTCCAGAGTGACGCGCTTCAGATTGCCCGAAGCACCGCGCAGAATCTCGCGGCCCACGGCAGGCGAACCGGTAAACGTTATTTTGTCGACGTCTGCGTGATCGACCAGCGCGGCACCTGCCACCTTGCCATGTCCCGGCACGACGTTCAGCACACCGTTCGGAAACCCGGCTTCCAGGGCCAGATCGCCGATCCGCAATGCTGTCAGCGGCGTCAGTTCGGCCGGCTTGAGCACGACGGTGCAGCCACAGGCCAGAGCCGGTGCGACCTTCCACATGCCGATCATCATCGGGAAATTCCACGGCACGATCGCACCAACAACACCAAGTGGTTCGCGAACCGTATATGTCAGCGCATCGGGGCGCGTCGGAATCACCTGGCCCGTAATGCGATCAGCCAGGCCAGCATAATAAGACAAAGTGTCGAGGACGGCCGGCAAATCCTGTCGGCGGATGGCCGACACCGGCTTGCCGGTGTCGCGGCTCTCAAGCTCGATCAACTCATCGCGGTTTTGCTCAATCAGGCCCGCCAGCTTCAGCAGCAGCCTGCCGCGATCAGAACCCCGCATCATCCCCCAAGCGCCCTCCAGCGCTCGGCGTCCTGACGTCACGGCTGCATCGATGTCTTCGACGCCTGCCTCGGCTACCTCGGTGATCACTTGCTCTGTCGCCGGATCAATCGTCTCGAAAATGCGCCCGGACGTGGCTGGCACGCGCGCACCATCAATCAAAAGTCCCTGCACACTGCCGGGACGCGCCGCATCAAGCATCTTGTTCCAATCTAGCCGAAGATAACCATGAGAGCCTGTGCGCCGGGACGAGCGGGCTCATCCGAGCTTAGCTCAGCAACGAAAGCCTGGGCTGCGCGACAGGGCACACGCGGGCCACGACCTGACCGCCCGCTCCCCTATCGGAAGCGGGCGATCATAACGCTTACAGCAGAGCAGCGACCGCTTTGACTTCAGTATACAGTTCGATTGCCTCGTAGCCCATTTCCCGTCCCCAGCCCGACTGCTTATAGCCACCAAACGGCAGCGCAACGTCGTTGAAATTATGCACGTTGATCCAGACCGTGCCAGCCTTCAGCTTACGCGCCAATTTGTGCGCCACGCCGATGTCCCGGGTCCAGATCGACGCGGCAAGCCCGTATTCCGTCGCATTGCCGCTCTTTGCGATCCGCTCCAGATCGTCGTCGTTGTAGCGGATCGCACAGACCACCGGCCCAAAGATCTCCTCCCGGACGACCTTCATCTCCGGGGTCGTACGGGTGAGAATGGTCGGTTCGACAAAGTATCCTTCATTGCCAAACCGCTTACCGCCGGTCACCACTTCCGCGCCTTGCTGCCGCCCCGACTCAAGGAAGCCCGTCACGCGCTGGAACTGCTCATCCGAAACCAGCGGCCCGATCCGCGTCGTCGGATCCAGGCCCGGCCCGATCTTCAGTTTCGCCGCTTCGTCGGACAGCCCGGTCATCATTTTATCGAATATACGCTCATGCACGAACAGCCGCGAACCCGCGGTGCAGCACTGTCCCATGTTGAAGAAGATACCATTTGCCGCGCCGGGGATCGCGACGCTCAGATCGGCATCGGGAAATACGATCGCCGGTGACTTGCCCCCCAGTTCCAGCGAGACTTTCTTCAAATTACCGGCTGCCGCCTGCACGATCAGCTTGCCGACCTCGGTGGAGCCGGTGAACGCCACCTTGTCGACGTCAGGATGCGCCGCGAGCGCCGCACCTGGCGTGCCGTCGCCGGTCACGACGTTGACGACACCGGGCGGGAAGCCGGCCTCGGTGATCAACTCTCCCAGTCGGATCGCGGTCAGCGGCGTCTGCTCCGCCGGCTTCAATACGATCGTGCAACCTGCGGCCAGCGCCGGGGCGATCTTCCACACCGCCATCAGCAACGGAAAGTTCCAGGGAATGATCTGGCCGACCACACCAACCGGCTCACGCATCGAATAGGCGTGCCAATCGCCTGGTGCCGAGATCGAGATGTGCTGTCCGTTGATCTTGGTGGACCAGCCGCCCATGTAGCGCAGCAACTCGGCGCCGAACGGCACATCGACCGCGCGGGCGTCACTGATCGGTTTGCCGTTGTCGAGTGACTCCAGCTCGGCCAGTTCATCCGCGTGTGCCTCCAGCACATCGCCGAGCTTCCAGACGATCTTGCCGCGCTCGACTGGCTTCATCTTTGACCATGGGCCATCCTCGAACGCGCGGCGTGCCGCCTTGACCGCAAGGTCGATGTCCTCGGCGCCGCCCTCCGCCACCTGGGCGATCTGCTGGCCGTTGGACGGGTCGTATACCGCGAACGTCCTGCCCGATCTGGCGTCGACCCATTGTCCATCGATCAGCAGCTTGTGGCGGCGGGCAATGAAAGCCTTCGCCCCACTGCTCAACCGAGCCTCAGATGTGGACGCATCCATGGTTCGTCCTCCCTCGCTATATTCCTTTGAGCATAGCGTCGGATCGCGGACGAGTCCAGGCAACCCAAGCCACCGGGCCCCTCGCCCATGACTGCTCATTTCACACGCCCCGCACCATCAGCGGCCGTTTCCGGCCTGCAGCAAGATCAGCGAGCGGAGCAAGCGGACATTGGCCGAACACGCTACGGATCTACCTGGCTTACGCGCCTGCGCGACACTCACGGAGGATTTGGCCACGCGGGATTTGGCCACGCGGGATTTGGCCACGCAGGATTTGGCCAGGTCCGGCAACGCCCTGCGTGCGACGCGATCCCGGTCGCAGGCGGTTGAACATGATGCTGATCAGCAACGGTCTGGCCTTCGTCAATAATCCAAATTGCTGCCAAATATGATGGTGCGGATTGGCCAGTGACCGCTTCACCGTGACGGCATCGTCAGACACCGGCGACTTCGTTACGTCAGTGCCGCCGGCGGCCGGCCACGAGACGAGATGTACGGCCCGTCGTCGCCACGATTTCCCGCGATGCCCTAGCCACCGCCATATGAATGTCATAGCCACCGCTACATAGCGGAGCCTGCCCCCGGGTCGCCATTGCCCGCAATGTCCGGCATAAAGGCGCCGCCGGTTCACCGCGGCACCCCAATAAGGAGGAGTTGAAACATGAATGTCCAATCAGCGGCATCGCGTCAGGCAAGGCAGGCTCCGGCCGCCAACTTCACCGGAGCGGTCTTCCAGGACCCGCTCGCCCGTGCCGAAGGGCCATCAAAAACCAACGCCACAACGGTGACCTTCGTCCCCGGCGCCCGCACCGTCTGGCATAAACACGACATGCGCCAGGTCCTCGTCGTTACGGCGGGCGTGGGCATCCTGCAGATCAAGGGCCAACCGGCCGAAGCCATGCGCCCGGGCGACGTGGCGACCGTGCAGCCGGGCGTCGAACACTGGCACGGCGCCTCCGCCAACTCGTTGTTTGCCCATATTTCGATATTGGAGAGTAAGCCCGAGGGCACCGACTGGGGCACCCAGGTCTCCGAGGAGGACTATCGCAGCGCCAACGCCCAGATCGCTGGTTGAGTCTTACTTGCCCGATGGATGGCTGACAGGTCTGCAAGCAGGCCTGGATCCCGCCGTCGGGCACGTTCATCCGCACGGTCCGCCATTCGCTTTCGTCAGGTCCCGCGCAAAGGCGATTGCTGCGCGAACCAGCACAGGCTCAACCAAACTTCGTGGGTGTAGCCGATCTTCGCAGCCAACGCCTGTATCATGCATTGCGTCGGCCATACGGTTTCCAGCTGCCCCGCGGAGACGTCATTTCATGAAGATCTCATTTCATTTCGAACGGTAATTCCCGATGCAGAATAATGCTTTCCGCGATTAAGCAACGCTCGGGAACAATGCTATAATGACCAAGTGGTCCGGCGTTAACCCTCGCTGCCCAAAGCGTTGGGTGCCAAGCCTTCCAGACCAAAGGCTTGTTGGCAAATTCGACGGTTTTTGCTCAGATCAATCCAGCAGCCACGGCCGACAGCGGCCAGATGGGAGGTGACGGCGAACGGCCGATCCGCTCGGGGCCAACACAAAGGGATCCGATAATCGCCGTTTCAGCTGCCTTCGGGACGTTCGGCGGTCAAGCGTGTCCGGGCGGAGATGGAGGTGGCGTACGTAACGATCTCGATGCATGGGAGGAGATTGCCGCGGGGCTGGCTATCAGGACCGAGTAGTCATTCGCACGGCAGCCGTTCTTTTAAATTTGGTTGCTCACACCACTTGAGCGTTCACACCCGAACAGTCAGAGGTTGCCATGTCCCGCATGCGCGCAGTGCAAGTAGCAAGTCCAAACGGCCCGCTTGAAGTGGTGGAACGGGATATTCCGGATCCCACGGCGCGACATGTGCGGATAAGGGTGCAAGCATGTGGCGTCTGCCACAGCGACTCCTTCACCAAAGCGGGCGCCTATCCCGGGATCCAACTCCCACGGGTCCCCGGACACGAAATTATAGGAATCATCGATGCGGTCGGCCCCGACGTGCCCGGCTGGACAGCAGGCCAGCGCGTTGGGGTCGGTTGGCATGGCGGCCATTGCGGCCATTGCCGGTCCTGCCGCCGGGGTGACTTCATTACGTGTGCCAACGGCCAGGTCCCGGGAATTTCGTACGATGGCGGTTATGCCGATTACATGATCGCGCCGTTCGAGGCGCTGGCGTCAGTCCCTGATGAGCTAGAAGCCGCCGAGGCGGCACCATTATTATGTGCCGGCATCACCACCTTTAACGCCCTGCGGAAAAGCTCCCTTCGTCCGGGCGATGTCGCCGCGATTCTCGGCATCGGCGGGTTGGGCCATCTCGGTGTGCAGTTTGCCGCAAAGATGGGTTGCCGAACGATCGCTATCGCGCGTGGAACGGACAAGGAGGCACTCGCACGACAACTGGGGGCACATCATTATATCGACAGCAACACGCAGGATGTGGCCGGCGAACTCACCAGGCTGGGTGGCGCGCGGGTGATCCTGGGTACCGCGACCAATGCCAAAGCGATGAGTGCCACGATTGGCGGACTGGCGGTGGATGGCAGACTGATCGTCATCGGCGCAGCGCCGGAACCGATCGAAGCGCCGCCGGTGCTGCTGATTGGAAGCCGGCGGGGGATCCAGGGCTGGCCCTCCGGCACCTCGATTGATTCCGAGGATACGCTGGCGTTCAGCGCCCTGACCAACGTCCGACCTATGATCGAAACAATGCCGCTCGAGCAAGCCCCCGAGGCCTATGAGCGGATGATGAGCGGCAAGGCTCGCTTTCGGATGGTATTGACAACCGGGCTGTGAGGTCGATCAGGCACTGACTGCGGATGCAGACGCGGCGGAAGCCCGATGTTCGGCGATGTCTTGCTCTCGATGCCGAACATCGGGCCTTGCGACCGGGGCGTAGGGCGTATTGCCCGGCCGGTGCATAGTCGCATCCGGGTATCCTGCGGCTCACATGCCCGCAGCGTCGCTCCAGACATATTGACGTTCTGCATGACATCGTCGACGCTCAGCGCATCCCGTGGTGCGCGCGTCCTGTCGGCGGTCCGCCACCTGCCGGTCCGGGCCGGATGAGCCAATGTCACGATGCCTGTCGGCGCTCAGCCGATCCGGCCAGGAGCAACGATGCTTGAGCGCGCGACGGATGTAGCCACGGACGCCGAAGCAGGTCCGTCCACAATGTTGATCGCTGTCCTGGCGATCGCGACCGGGGCACTGGTTGCCAATCTGTATTATGCGCAGCCGTTGATCGCGTCGATCGGACCCGAGATCGGCGTCAGTCCGGAGCTCGCGGGATCTGTCGTCAGCGTGACGCAGATCGGTTATGGCATCGGGCTGTTTCTTCTCGTTTCTTTGGCGGATCTGGTTGAAAATCGCCGGCTCGTCCTGACCACACTGTCCTGCACGACGATCGGACTGCTGGGGGTGGCTTTCTCCACCAATGCCGGCCTGTTTTTCGTTGCGGCATTCCTGGTTGGATTATGTTCGACCGGAGCACAGATCCTGCTCCCCTTCGTCGCTTATCTTGTCCCCGCGGCCCGTCGCGGCCGCGTGCTCGGCAACGTCATGGCATGCGTATTGACCGGCGTCATGCTCGCCCGGCCGGTTTCGCTGTTCATCGCAGCGGGCTTCGGCTGGCGCGCCGTGTTCTTCAGTTCGGCCGCCCTGGTGGTGGCCATCGGCGTCGCTCTCGCGCGGATGATGCCGCGCTATGCTCCCGGTGGCGGAATGAGCTACGGGCGGATCCTGGTCTCTATGCTCGGGTTACTGCGGACCATGCCCGTGCTGCGGTGGCAAGCGGCTTCGCAGGCGCTGATGTTCGGCGCGTTCAACATGTTCTGGACCGCAGCACCGCTGATGCTCGCGGACCGGTTCGGCATGTCCCAGCATCAGATCGGGCTGTTCGCGTTGGCGGGCGCCGGAGGGGCCCTGGCGGCACCTGTCGCGGGACGGCTTGCCGATCGTGGTATCGGACGGAAAGCGAATATCGCCGCAGTGGCCGTGCTCGGCCTGGCGTTCTACGGCACGCGCTGGGGCGTGCAGGCGGGTGCGATCGCTGTTCTCGTGCTGCTGGCCATCGTGATCGATGCGGCCATTCAGACGACGCAGATCATCAGCCGACGGATGATCTTCGCGGGTCCCCCGGAAACTCGTGGACGCGTCAACGCAATCTATATGACATGTCTCTTCACCGGTGGTGCGATCGGATCGATGGCCGGCACCATCACTTACCATTGGGGCGGCTGGACCGCCACCGCGAGCGCCGGCGGGTTGATCGGCCTGATCGTTCTTGGACTAATCGGCTCCCGCGTTCGCCTGTCGGCCTGAACGCTGCCGTGGCGGGAGCCGCGCCGAATGGACTTTCGCCGCCCGATGCGTTATGTTCGTATCTGCATAGCGCAAAAGGTCGTGAGGGTGGCATCATCCACGCTAATTGCGGAGTAGCGCTCAGATCGTTGAGTAGCGCTTGGAAAAACCAATTGCCGGTCATCAACTCTGGCTAGCCGATCATTCGGAGAATTGAACCTATGGAGTACGTAAAGCTCGGCCGTACGGGGCTCGACGTGTCGCGCATCTGCCTGGGATGCATGAGCTACGGCAGCTCCGACCGTGGCAATCATGCCTGGACGCTTGACGAGGAGCAAAGCCGCCCGTTCATCAGGCGAGCCCTGGAAGGCGGCATTACTTTCTTCGACACGGCGAACGTCTATTCGGCCGGATCGAGCGAGGAAATCGTCGGACGGGCACTCAAAGACTTCGCGCGGCGCGAGGAGGTCGTAATTGCAACCAAGGTCCACGGACGCATGCGTCCCGGCCCAAACGGAGCCGGCTTGTCTCGAGTGGCCATCATGACCGAAATCGACGCCAGTCTTCGGCGTCTCGGAACCGATTATGTCGATCTCTATCAGATCCACCGATGGGATTATCGCACCCCGATCGAGGAAACGCTGGAGGCACTGCACGACGTCGTCAAGGCCGGCAAGGCCCGCTACATCGGCGCGTCTTCGATGTATGCCTGGCAGTTCGCGCAAGCCCTTGCGATCGCCGAGCGCAACGGCTGGACTCGTTTCGTGAGCATGCAGAACTATGTGAACCTTCTCTACCGCGAGGAGGAACGCGAAATGTTGCCACTCTGCGCGGCCGAGGGCATCGGTGTCATCCCCTGGAGTCCCCTCGCCAGAGGGCGTCTGACGCGGGACTGGGACGCCAGTAGCGTACGCTCCGAAACCGACGAATTCGGCAAGAGGCTCTATGCCAGGACAGCTGACGCGGACAGCAAGGTTGTCGAGCGCGTGCAGGAGGTCGCCGGCCGACGCGGGGTAGCCCGAGCGCAAGTGGCGTTGGCGTGGTTATTGGCCAAACCGGTTCTGACAGCACCGATAGTCGGTGCCACGAAGCTCGCGCATCTGGAGGACGCGCTGGCCGCCGTCTCCCTGAAGCTGTCGGCGGAAGAAATCAAATCGTTGGAGGAACCATACGTTCCACATGCGGTGGCCGGCTTCGTATAGGCCGGCCCGGCCGGTGTCCGCTGACTTGGTCATGCAGCTTTGCGCGGGCGATCTGCCGCGAACCGGTTGGACGCCATGCAACATGACAGAGTGAACCAATCCGATATCGCCAACCCGGCTCAAGTGATCTGCGAGTCTCCGAGATATCGCTCGGTACCTGGCTGACAGCCTCGGGGGGCCCCGAACGGAGTCAGGCGATCGCCTGTGTACGTCGTGCACTGGAATTGGGCATCACGTTCATCGATACCGCGAACGTCTACGGCCGCGGTGCGAGCGAGATCATGCTGGCCGAGGCGCTCGCTGATGTGCCGCGGCAGTCATACGGGCTCGCCACCGAAACTCTGTTTTCCCATGAGCAACACGGACCGTGGCTTGTCCCGGACGCAGATCCTCAAGCGGATCGATGCGTTCCCGGCGCGGCTGAAGGTCGACCACGTGGACCTCCATCAGTGCCACCGTTACGATTCCGACGCGATGCTGGAAGAAGCCATGGCGGCGCTCGCCGATGTGGCCGGTACCCGCGCTGAGCGCCGGCACCTTCTCCTCCGGCGAGGACAGGATGCCACCCCGCGGCACCGAGACGGGATGCCGTAGATCGTGGCCGCGCTGCGACGCTGGCACGTACTGGTGCGAACACCCCGTCAGTAGGTCATCCCGGCCTGCAGGGCCAGGTGTTCCGCCACCGGGCCGAGCGCCAGCGCCGGCAGAAAGGTCAGGCCACCGACGATCACCACAGTGCCGATCAGCAGTCCGATGAACTGGGTGCCGCCGGTTGGCAGCGTTCCCGCCGAGGCCGGGACGATCCGCTTGGCCGCCAGACCGCCGGCAATGCAGAGCACCGGCACGATCACCAGGAACCGGCCGGCGAACATCGCCAGCGCCAGCGTCAGATTGAAAAATGGGGTATTCGCGTTCAGTCCGGCGAACGCGCTGCCGTTGGTCGCCGCGCCCGAGGTGTAGGCATACAGAAGCTCGGAGAAGCCGTGCGGCCCGGCATTATTCAGGCCCGCAAGGCCGGACGGGAGGACAGCGGCGACAGCCCCGAGCCCCAGGATGAAGGCCGGAACGGTGAGCAGAACGAGCATCGTCATCTTGATCTCGTTGGCCTCGATCTTCTTGCCGAGGTACTCCGGTGTGCGACCGATCATCAACCCGGCAATGAACACCGCGACCACGGCAAACAGCAGCATGCCGAACAGGCCGGACCCCGGACCGCCGACGATGACCTCATCCAGCATCATGTTGGCGAACAGCACGAGGCCGGATATCGGCATGAAGCTGTCGTGCATGGCATCGACCGCACCATCCGAAGAAGCCGTCGTGACGGTTGCGAACAACGCCGACTGGGCGGCGCCGAAGCGCACCTCCTTGCCTTCCATGTTGCCGCCCGACTGCAGCGGCCCCGCGTCCTGGTCGATCGGCAGCGCGGCCAGCGCCGGCTTGTGCGCGGTCTCGGCGGTATAGACCGTGGCGGCACCGGCCAGAAACAGCACCGCCATGACCGCGAACAGCACCCAGCCCTGGCGCTCGTCCCCCACCATGCGGCCGAAGGTGTTGGTCAGGGCCGTGCCGATGAGGAAGATCAGCAGCATCTCGACGAGGCCGGTCAGAGCCGTCGGGTCCTCGAACGGATGCGCCGAATTGGCGTTGAAGAAGCCGCCGCCGTCACCCGACAGCAGTTTGATCGCCTCCTGCGAGGCAACCGGACCGCGCGCCAGCACCTGCGGCGCGCCCTCCAGGCTCGTCGCGTGCACGGCGGCGCCAAGCGTCTGCGGCACGCCCTGCCAGACAAAGAACACCGTGGCGATGACGCAGACCGGCAGCAGCACGTACAGCGTGGCGCGGGTAAGATCGGCCCAGACGTTGCCGATGGTTCTGGCGGACCGGCGGGCGAAGCCGCGCACCAGGGCGATGGCGACCGCGATACCGGCGGCTCCGGAGAGGAAGGATTGCACGGTGAGTCCGGCCATCTGCACGAGATAGGACAGCGTCGTCTCACCGGCATAGGACTGCCAGCTGGTGTTGGTGGCGAAGCTGATGGCGGTGTTCAGCGCAAGATCGGGCGACACCGCGTCGAAATGCGGCGGGTTAAGCGGCAGCACGATCTGCAGCCGCTGCAGCGCGTACAGCGCCACGATACCGGCGAGGTGAAACAGCAGCAGACCCAGCGCATAGCCGGCCCAGGACTGCTCTTCGGCCGGATTGACACCGGCAAGCCGATAGAGAGCGGCCTCCACCGGGCGGAGCAAGCGCTGCAGCGGCGTGCTGCCGGCGTCGAAAACGCGCGCCATATAGCCGCCGAGGGGACGCACCACGGCGATGACGAGGGCCGCGAAGATGGCGATCTGCAGCCAGCCCTGCCAGGTCATCTCGGGTCACGTTCCACCGGCTGCACCTGACGGGTCAGGTCAAGGCAGACCCGGATATAGGCCGCCGCACCGGCGAAGCCGGCGAGCAGCAGGATCAGCATCAGCAGGTCGAACACGAACTTATCCCCAGAATGGCGGGCGACGGTCAAATAGATCGTTGTTGTATCAGTATGGCATCCGCGGCGGATAGATCCGCCGAGACCGCAGGCTGCGCGCTTGCTGCGGCGATGCCACCAGCCGCAGTGCCCGCTGTTCGACGGCGGCGACGGCAGCGCTCCACCGTGCCGGTATCGTCAACACGCTTGGCCATACACGCCAGGCTACCCTGCCAAGGCGAAGACCGGATGCCGTGCGGCGTGCTCCTCGGCCTGGATCAGCGGCGGCATCACCGAAAGCAGCTTCTGCTGGGTCTCCAGCGTCGCTCCGGTCAGCGGCGGGCGCGCCTCACTCATGCACAGCCCCAGGCTGGCCAGCGCGGCTTTCACCGGAATCGGATTGCTCTCGCTGAACAATACGGCATGCAGCGGATCAAGCAGGTCACGCATCACGGCGAACTTGCCGATGTCGCCACTCTCCCACGCGTGGTGCAGCAGAGCGCACAACGCCGGCGTGACATTGGCGGTGACCGAGATGCAGCCGGTTCCGCCCATGGCGAGATAGGCGGGCGCGGTCGCGTCATCGCCGCTCCACTGCGCGAACCCGTCGCCGCACCGCCGGCGCAGCCTGGCCGGTCGGGACAGGTCCGCAGTGGCGTCCTTGATGCCGATGATGAGGCCAGCGTCATGCAGGCGCGCGACCGTGTCGTCGGCGATCATAACACCCGACCGCGACGGAACATCATACAGCACGACCGGAAGTTCGGTCGCCTCGGCGATCGCGCGGACATGGGCCAGGATGCCATGCTGGGTCGGCCTCACGTAGGGTGGCGCCGCACAGAGCAACGCATCGGCACCCGCGGACGCCGCCTCGATGCTGAGCGCCACCGCCGCCGATGTGGCCAATGTCGTGCAGCCGGCGATCACCGGCACCCGGCGCGCGGCCGCTTCCACCACCGCGCTCACCGCATGTGCGTACTCCGGCAGGGTCAGTGCGGCGGCTTCGCCGGTGCTGCCGCACGCCACCAGCCCGACGCTGCCCCGGTCGATCTGCCGGGTCGCCAGCCGGGACAGGGCATTCAGATCAACGTTTTTATCACGGAATGGTATGACAAGGGCGGTCAATGAGCCACCCACGCCGAAGAGCGGATTGCACTTCATGATTACCTCCCGGTCAGGCGCAGCGGTGATGGCCGAACGCCGGCACCTCGGCCGTGAGCACCTCGCGGCTCCCGGACGGATGGACGCGGATCGCGCTGAAGCCGTGCAGGATCAGCATGCGGCGAACACGGGTTTGAGTGGTGGCCAGGGCGTCGACGCTGGCCGCAATACGACCGTTGTCGAGCAGGGCGCGGCGAACCGGCGACAACGCACGCTCCAGCCAGTCGAGCGAAGCGACGTGCGGCACGACCACCAGGCTGGTGCTCGCAGCCTCCAGCCGATCGAACGAGCAAAGGTGGGTGACATTCCGCGCCCCGGCTCGGATCAGCGCGCACATCAGGTTGGGGCCGTCCCTGCCGAGCACGAGTATGTTGTCCTCGGCTTCGATTGCTCCGAGGCTCTCGAGCAGAGCGGCCCCCGGTTCCGGCGGCTCCAGCGGCAGGCTGGGCGGCGGACGACGAGGCGCGGCCACGGTTCGGGCGTGCATCAGCATGGGCGATTCCTCCAGGCGCAGGCAACGGGCCGACCGAAATGATCGTGCGTCATTGCGAGGCTGAGGATCGTCACACCGCCATATAATTGCGAGTTGGGTTGCCGGGGCGGCGCATAGCATTGCCATGTGTGGTTGGCCCCGTCCGGAACAATGTGTTCGCGTGGACCGGGATGGTATCGATCCGCCGGCGACCAGGCGCGCCTGCCCGGGCTCGGTCGGATGCCTGCCTGATCACGCTGACGTCCCCGCGGGAACGGTGGGCGCCGCCCACGGACAGCCCCGGCCGAAGCGCCGGAGAGCAGTGACTGAAGCCGCCGGGAAAACCGAAGGCCCCGTGGATGCCGTCGCTGTCTGCCTTTGTGGGTTGTGTAGCCGCATCACGCGGCGCGCGACCTGCCTCTGGCAAACCGCCGGAAACCGTGATGCTGCTTTGCGCCGGCGCTACGGCGTTCGACCAACAGCCGCCGATCAGATGGTGCGGCGCCTTCCGATTGCGCGTACCGGAGATCAGGGCGCCAGCGCGATCATCACCAGGAGTTTCGCCAGCAAGCCCAGACAGAGGCATTTGCCGATCAGGATGCTGGCCTCTCTGAAGCACTGCCCCGACGTGAAGCCGACGCCGGACCCGCGGGCCGGCCTGTCCCCTTCATCCGGAACCAGCAATTGTTCACTTGTCGCGCTTGGGATGTTTCTCACCGCACACCTCAACCGAGCGAAGCCCGCCAAGCGGGTTCTGACTGATGTCGATGCTGCAAAATGGGGTGGTCTTGGCTATAGATTCCATATCTGATGGGGGCCGGCCGCATAGCAAACACATAGAGTGGCACAGCCGCGCGACAGAGCAGCCGTCTCGCCGCCTGGCGCGCTCCATCCGCCGCGACGTTGCATCAAAGCCCACGATTCCGGTTCATTCCCTGCCCCTGGGGCGACTTCGTGGCCGCCGCCGTTAACATCGCGTTCGGTGGCGAGGCTGCGTTTCCCGTTGCGGCGTGAATTCCGGGTCTGGCGCGAACGCCCGTGTCGTCGTGACGCCGGCCGATCCACCGGTTGCGGAACCGCATGCGCCGGAACCGCCGCAGCACATGCCCGGCCCCGACCGCGGTACCCGCCGCGACGCAGAAAGCCGCAAGCAGCAGGACTCGGAGTGTGATCCAGCACAGACCAGGCAGCAACGAATGACACATGCCGCACAGTTGGCGCGATCAGTGTAGAAAATCCATATTGCTCGGCGTCTGTAGAAGTAAGTATAGCATAGTGGCCGGTGGGCAACGGACATAGCATAGTGCCCGGCAGGCAACGGAACGAGTTCTTGGATTGCCGCGGGTGCGTTTCACTGGCTGGCGTCTTCGTTGGTCGGCATTGCGATGGCCGGCGGAGGTGACCGGCCATCGGGCTACTGGGCACGAGGTGCCAGGTATGGGACAGTCAGACTGACACGGAGAGATACCGCCCATGGATCAGAACGACATCGCCGCCGCATCCGACCTCCTCGCCGCTGCTCGACGCCAGCACGCGCGTATCGACCGGCTCCCGGACGCCGTTCGGCCGCGCACCGTCGCCGACGCACACGCAATTCAGGACGCCGTGACGGTCCGCCTTGGCGAGCGGGTGTTTGCATTCAAGGGGAGCGCCCCCGGACGGAATGCCGCCGAGGCGGTCCGAGCGCCGATCTACGCCACGGCGTGCTTTCCGTCGCCCGCTCAGGTTCCGGCCGCCACGGTCCCGCAGTGCGGCATCGAGGGCGAAGTGGCGTTTCGCTTTCGCCGCGACCTGCCGCCCCGTGCGACGCCGTACAGCCGCCAGGAGGTTGTCGATGCCATCGACGCCTGCGCTGCGATCGAACTGGTGACGAGCCGCTTCGCCGATCCCGACAGCACGACGTTTCTTGAGAAGCTTGCCGACTGCAGCAGCAACGGCGGCTTCGTTTTTGCGCCAGTCGTCGAGGATTGGCATCGCCTGGATTTTACCAGCCTGAAGGTCAAACTCGAAATCAATGGTGAGACGGTTCTGGAGCAGGCCGGCGGTCACCCGACCGGCGATCTGTTGAACATCGTCACCTCTTTCGTGGAGTTGATGCGCACGTCGACGGGTGTCCCGGCCGGTCAATTCATTACGTGCGGATCGTATACCGGGCTGCGCTATCTGGATCCGGGCGATCGTTGCGCCGTCACATTCGACGGACTTGGCAGAGTCGAGTCTGTGTTCCAGACTTGAGGGTTTTCCGACTCTCGTCGGGGACCGCCATCGTTGACGCCGACGGCAATGATCATGGCGACCGAGCCGATGCGCTCGGCCCGGCGCACCTCGACCTCGGTGGCGTCGAGCGAGAGACAGGGCCGCCCGCCCTCCGGCGGACGGTCACGGAAGGTGTGCGCCCGGTCGTCGATCCGCCGCACAGGCGGCCGACCTCGCGCGTGGGAATCCCGCTCATCCCTGTGGCCCGTGCAAGATCGTCGACCGAGCGGGTGGAGAAGCGGAGAGCAAACGCATCGTATCGACCAAAGTAAGATCGATAACGAAATATATATGACGCTCCGTCGCAATGCGCGGGTATTGGTGGTTGTGCAATCGCCGGGCTGGTCATGCTGCGATCGCGACGCGATTCTTTCCCAAGCGCTTGGCTTGGTAGAGCGCCGCATCAGCGGCATCGATCAACTCCGTCAGCTGATCGCCGGCGTTCGGCACCTTGAACGCCCCGCCCACGCTCACTGTCACGATGCGCGACGCTGGCAGCCCTCTATGCGGTATGCCCAGCGCTTCGACCGAGCGGCAGAGTTTCTCTCCGAACAGCGTGGCGGTGTCAGGTGAGGCGCTCGGCAGAACGGCAACGAATTCCTCGCCGCCGAATCGCGCAACGATATCCCCCGGCCGCTCGGCGCAGCTCCGGATCGCCTTCGCGACGCTTCGCAGTACATCGTCACCCGAAAGATGGCCATAGGTGTCATTGTAGTGCTTGAAATTGTCGACATCGATCATCAGCACCGAGAACCCAGCGCGTTCCCGGATCGCCCGCTTCCACTCGATCTCGGCAAACTCGTCGAGGTAGCGCCGGTTGTTCAAGCCGGTCAGGCCGTCGACGTTGATCAGGCGCGACAGCTCCAGGTTCTTCTCGAGAAGCTGGTGCTGGCTTTCCCGCAGTGCCTGAAATGCCGCGTCACGCTGCAGCTGGTTGAGGTAGGCGCGCGAATGATAGCGGATGCGCGCGTTCAACTCGATATTGTCCGGCAGCTTGACCAGGTAGTCGTTGGCGCCCTCGCTGAATGCCGCACTCTTGATGGCGGGATCTTCCTTCGTCGACAGCACGATGACCGGGATGTTTCTTGTAGCCGGGTGCGCGCGGTACTGCCGCACCAATGCCAGGCCATCGACGCCGGGCATCACCAGATCCTGCAGTATGACGCTGGGACGTAGCTTGTCCGCCAGCGCGACCGCTTGATGCGGGTCTTGGCAGTAGTGGAAGTCGATGTCGGCATTGCCGCTCAAGGCACGGCGAACAGCCTCGCCAATCATCGGCTGATCATCGACCAGCAGCACCAGATAGACATACTGATCCGAAAGAAGCTTGCCCACAGCCAGATCTTCCGTTTCTGCCTCAACCATGTTTCCGATCCTCCGCAAATAGGTCGACGACTCTCGGGGCGATCCGGTCCAGTGGGAGAATTTCCGTCGCGGCGTCGATGGCAGCCGCGGCCTTGGGCATGCCGTATACCGCGCTGCTGGCCGCATCCTGGGCGATGGTGAAATGCCCGCGGTTGCGCATGGCCTTCAGCCCCGTGGCGCCGTCGCGCCCCATTCCGGTTAGAAGCACGCCAATCGCGGCGCCTCTCCACAGCCGCGCGATACTTTGAAACAACACGTCGACGGAAGGGCGATAGACGTAATTGACCGGATCGGGCGTATAGCCAAGCTGCTTGGCGCTCTTGAGACATAGGTGGTCGTTGGTCGCCGCCAGCAGCGCTACGCCACCGGTCAGAACGTCACCCTCCTGGGCGATTCGCACGGGAATGCTTGAATACTGGTTCAGCCACTCCGCCATCCCGGCGGCAAATTCTTCATCCACATGCTGGACGATTACGATCGGGGCGGCAAAATCGGCCGGCAGGCTCGAGAGAATCTTCACCAAAGCCGTAGGTCCGCCGGCCGATGCACCAATCGCCAACAGGTCGTTTCGATCGCCCGATCCGCCGCCCTCCACTGCTGGCCGGCTTGTGGCACGGCCGGTATGATCGCCGATCAAGCGACAGATCGTTTCAATCTTGCCAAGCAAGGCGGCGCCGGCGTGCTGCAGATCGCTTCCCGAAAGGTCGGGCGTTTCCACAGCGTCCAATGCACCGTGCCCCATCGCCTCGAAGGTCCGCCACGCGTTGGCGCCGATACTCGCCGTAACGATCAGGATCGCGCAGGGCGTCGCCGCCATGATCCGCCGCGTGGCCTCGACGCCGTCCATCACAGGCATCAGCAAATCCATCAGGATCAGGTCCGGCCGATCGGCCGCACAGGCCTCCACCGCCTCCTGCCCGTTCTGTGCCACCCAGGCCACCTGATGCGAAGCGTCCAGCGCGATTGCGCGGCGCAGCGCTTCGACCGCTACGGGCATGTCGTTGGCGATGCCGACCCTCATGCGACCGGCTCGCCAATCAGGTCCCGTACTGCCCGCAGCAGGGTGTTGCCATCGAAACCCGCTTTCGGAAGATAGTAGTCCGCCCCTGCATCCAAACCACGTTCGCGGTCCATCTCATCGTCCTTGTAGGAAACGATCATGACCGGCAGCGTGCCCAGCTCCGGATGCTGCTTGATCAGCCGAACCAGTTCGATGCCGTCAAGGCGCGGCATATCCACGTCGGTGATCGCCAGGTCGAACCGCGCGGCGCGTACCATGTTCCAGCCTTCCATGCCATCCACCGCGGTTGCAACTGCGTAGCCGGCGTGCTCGAGAAGCTTGCGTTCCAGCTCCCGAACCGTAAGCGAATCATCCACGACGAGGATCCGCTTGCTCGGCCGGCTTTCCGCCGCACTTGCAGAATCGGGCGGTACATCCACCAGGCCCGCTGCCGCCACCTTCTCGACGGATCGCATCAGGTCGGCGACGTCGACGATCAGCACCGGGGTGCCATCCTCCATGACGCCGGCCGCCATGATGTCGGCGACTGTGCCCAGCCGAGGGTCGAGGGGCTGCACCACCGTCTCGCGCTCGCCCAGGAACCGGTCAACGACCAACCCATAGGCCATGTCCGCGTCGGCGATCAGCACAATCGAAACAATGTTGGGCTCCGCCGGCGCGGCCTGCCCGCCAAGCACCTGGGTGGCATTCACCAGGCTAATCAATCGCCCATCGGCACGGATATGCGGCTTGCCCTCAAGCCGTTCGATCGCCTGACGCGGCAGCTTCAGCGTCCGCATGATCTGAGCCAGCGGAAACGCATAGGCTTCGCCGCCAATCTCCGCGAGGAGGGTACGCAACACCGACAGCGTCAACGGCAGGCGGAGTTCGAATCGGGTGCCCTGACCTAATCTCGTCGTGACGCGGATAGCCCCCTGGACCTGCTTGATCACCGAGCGGACGGCATCCAGCCCAACGCCGCGGCCGGAAATCTCGGTCACCGTCGTCTTCATGGTGAAACCGGGAAGGAACAGGAACTCCAGCAGTTCGGCGTCGGTCAGGGCTTCGGCAACAGGTGGTTGGGCCAGGTTGAGCGCCACGATGGCCGCCCGCAGGCGCTCGGGGTCGATGCCGGCACCATCATCCTCCACGACGATACGTAACGTTCCCGCGCTGTGGCCCGCCTCCAGCCGGATGGTCCCCTCCTTTGACTTGCCGGCGGCAATCCGGTCCGATGGCGGCTCGATGCCATGATCGACGGCGTTACGCAGCAGATGGGCAAGCGGCGCCTCCAGCGTTTCCAGCAGGTCGCGGTCGACCGGGGTCGCCTCGCCAGTGATCTCCAGGCGGGCGTCCTTTCCCAGCGAACGCGAGACGCCACGCACCATCTTCGCGAAGCCGGTGGTTCCGTCACCGAAAGGCCGCATCCGACAGGCCAGCGCTTCGTCGTAGAGCCGGCGCGCAAGGTCGGTTGAGCGGCTGTCGATGCCTTCCAGCACCTCAAGCCGAGACGACAGTTCCGCACCGCAATCCGCCAGCCACGATCGCAGTTCCTCCAATGCCGTCCATACGTGCCTCTCCGCGGCGGCGCGGGACAGTGGCTCGCGCAGCCGCTCGAGCATTGCCGCTCCGTTTTGATGCAGTCGACGCAGACGTTGCAACGAGCCGAGAACCGGCTTCAGATGTCGCGACTCAACCAGCGATTCTCCCGCAAGGCTGAGCAGGCGATCGAAGTTTTCGGCGGTGACGCGCAGGACGCGACGAGCCTCCACGACCTTCGCAGCGGCGGATGCTTCGGCACGGCCAACCGCGACCGGGGCCGGCGCATCGGGGCGCATTGGATCCGCCGCATCGGGGCGCGCTGGATCCGCCGCATCGGCGGTGGGCGCCTCAGCCACGACAGGTGCATTGGCCAGCAGCAATGTCAGCCGGGAGGTGAAACCATCAGCCGCGGCCTGCAAGGCATCGGCCGTGGTGCCGCTGGGCGGGGCAGCTGTCTGATGCAGCAGCTCCACGCCCTCCAGCAGCAAGTCGATCCGCTCGCTGTCCAGCATGATCGCACCGCGTTGCGCGCCGACGAAGCAATCTTCCATGACGTGGGCGATGCCGACCGCCGGCGTGATCCCGACGAGGCGTGCGGCGCCTTTGAGGGAATGCGCCGCACGCATGCAGATTTCCAGATGATCGGCTGCTGCGGGCGCGCGTTCCAGCTCCAGCAGGCTCCGGGTCAGGATCTGCGTCTGGCTCTCCGCCTCCAGGCTGAAGAGCTCGGTCATCGACAATGCGCTCAGGTCGCGGTCGCTAATGCCAGGCTCCGATTGACAGCGGTCAGCAGCAGGGTTTCGTCGAGCAGGCTGACCAGGTTTCCCTTCCAGTCGAATACGGCTTTCGTAAAGCTTGCGGCGTTGCGTGCGACCCGCACCGGCGCCGGCGCCGCGTCCTGCAGTTCGAAGCGTTCGACTGCCGCTACGTCCGCAACTGGAAAGACGATGCGCGCCGCGTCCTGCCGTGTCACAAGCATCCGGTCTGCAGTTTGGTTGAAGTCGTTTCTGACCGGTACGTCCAGTCCGATGACGAAGGGCAAGGCCACGCATACCAGCAACTCGCCTCTGACATTCGCGAGTCCAAGTACTGCGCCGTTGCGCCGGTGCGGCAGCGAGTGAATGGGTCGCGCACCGATAACTTCCTGCACCGCCGCCGTTGGCAGGGCAAGCCAGCTGGCGCCCACGCGGAAGATCAACGCGGATAACGGGTCGGCCACGGCAGGCAGCGGCTTTCGTGCCAGATAGCTTGCCGCCTCCGCCAGATCCGCGTCGTCCAACGGCGCCTCGAGCAGCCTGGCTGCTGCAGCCTGAAATGCCGGACAGGCCCGGCAATGCGCGTAGGTGCGCAATTCGCCGCAGGACCCGTCACCAAACACGCCGACTTCCTGCCAGCAATTCATCTCAGCCACCGGCGCCGCGCCGCGCACGATCGCGCAGCATATAGGCAGCATCACGCTTGCCTTGCCGTTCCAGCAGCAGCGCAAGGTGGATCAGGGCCTCCTGGTGGTCCTGATCGAGGTACAGGGCCTTGCGATATTGCCGCTCTGCCTCGGCGGCGTTGCCGCCGGCATCGTGGATCAGACCCATCAGATAGAACGCACGCGCCGAGGAGCCGTTCCTGCGGATAATCGCCTCGCATGCGGCGGCCGCTTCAACCAGCCGGCCCTGGTCGGCCAGCCGTGCGACGTCATCGATGGCGGGCGAAGCGACTGGTGCCGGCGAGGGTGCGGCGGATGAGCGGGATCGTTTTGGTCGTACCGGCTTCACCGCTCGTTGGGGTGGCACCGGCGGGATCCGACGGACGGCGGGACCATGCCGGGTCGCGACTGCCGGCCCCTTGCGGAATGCGAAGGCCATCGGAATCCGCTCGGAGACGAAATCATGCGCCAGCAGCAGCGACGCCTCCGACGGCGCAACAAACAGCACGCCGTCTGCCGTCATCAGCCGTCGCAGGATGCTTACGCACCGGTCCTGCGTCTCGCGGTCGAAATAGATCAGCAGGTTCCGGCAGAACACCGCGTCATAGAGTCCTTCGCCGGGGAGGAAGTCCGGCGTGAACAGGTTGCCCTGCTGAAACCGTACTTGCCGGCGGACGGTCTCCTGCAGCTCCGCGCCCGCGGGGCTGATGCTGAAGTAGCGGTCACGGAAGCCGAGCTCCGTGCCGCGGAATGCGTTGCGTCCATACACCGCCCGTTCCGAAAGCGAGACGACCCGGCTGCTGACGTCGACGGCGTCGATCCGGAACCGTTCCGGCGGGAAGCCGGCATCGAGCAGCGCCATCGCCATCGAGTACGGTTCCTCGCCGGTGGAGCAGGGCAGACTCAGCAGACGCGTCGTGCGACCGAAATGCTGAAACGCCCATTGCTCCTGGGCGAGACGGCCGAGGGCAGTGAATGCCTCTTGATCGCGGAAGAACCACGTCTCGGAGACGACCACAGCCTCGATCAGTTCCTGCAGGGCCGCGGCTGAGCCACGCACGTGCTCCAAGTAAGCAGCTGGTTGCATCCGCAACCTGGCAAGCTGCTCGCGCACCACGCGTTTGATCGCCGTCTCGCCGATCGAGGCAGCGTCCAGACCGATCGCCTGCCGAAGCAGGGGGATAAATGGCGCCAGTTCCGTCACGCCGTGGTCGGGCCCTGAAACAACGCCTCGCGTAGGGGTTCGGATAGCAGCCGGTCGGCCGCGATCCATTGCACCAGGCCCCGCGTGTCCTGGACCACCGGCCCCAGATACGGCGCACCGTCGCTGCGAATACCCGCCTCGATGAAATCGGACGGCGATCGCTTTAGGGTCTCGGTAGCATGTTCCGCAATGAGACCGAAAGGCCGTGCCGACCCGAACCGGTCGGAGCCGCGGATCAACAGAATCCGCGTGCTGCGCACCGCGCGGGACGGTCGGCCCAGTGCGAGCAGGCTCAGATCGATCGCCGGCACCGGCGTGCCGCGCAGGTTGAACAGACCCGCGACGCCCGCTGGCGCCTGCGGGATCTGTTTCAACTGCGTCAGCGGCAGAACCTCGTCCACTGCGCTGGCGTCCAGCGCGTACCAGTCTGCGTCGAGCCGAAAGAGAAGAAAGAGCATGCAAGCGTCTCGTGGCCCTATGCGGAAGACCGTCGTACGCCGACCGAACAGGGTGACGATCTCCGAATGGACAGAGGCAGCAGGAAATCCACGCGCCACGCGTGATCTGTGGTTCCTATGCTCGTTACGGCGGTCGTCGCACGGAACCGGGGCCAGCGAAACCACCCCACTAGATCATGACCTCGAGCCGTGAGACCCCGCCGGCGAGGCCCGCGACGACCTGATTCAGGCCATCGATCGCCTGGCCGGACTGCCGCAGCGAGTCCACGGTCTGCTGGGCGGCCTCACTCAGCTGGCCCAGGGCAAGCGTAATCTGCTCGGCGCCGGTCGCCTGAGCCTGCATGCCCTCATTAACCGACTCCACCCGCGGCGCGAGCGCCTGTACATGCTGGATGATCTGTGACAGCTGATGGCCGACGTCCTGTACTTCCTCCATGCCCCGGCGCACTTCCTCGGTAAATTTGTCCATGCCCATGACGCTGGCCGAAATCGCTGCCTGGATTTCCTTGACGGTTTGTCCAATTTCGCCGGTGGCGACCGCCGTCTGATCCGCCAGCCGTCTGATTTCAGTGGCAACGACGCCGAAGCCACGTCCATGTTCGGCGGCTTTCTCGGCTTCAATCGCCGCGTTCAGCGACAGCAGGTTGGTTTGATCGGCAACCTTCGTGATGGTGGTAACGACCTGGCTGATATTGCTTGCCTTGTCGTTCAGGATCACGAGCTTGGTGTTGATCGACCCGGCCGCTTCCATGACCCCGCGCATCGTCTCCTCCATGTGCGACAAGCCAGTCTGGCCGCTGCCGGCAAGCGTCATCGATTGTTCGGCCACGGCGGCGACTTCGCTCATCGTCTTGACCAATTCGCGCGAGGTGGCGGAGATTTCCTTCGACGTCGCGCCGATTTCCGCAGTCGTCGCGGCGATCTCGGTCGCCGTTGCCTGATGCTCCTTGGCGGTCGCGGCGATCTCGTTCACCGAGGTTCTGACCTGCACGCCGGACGTCCCCAGTTCCGCGCTGAGATATCCAAGTGGTCCCCGGATCGAGCGGGTCAGGAGGTATCCACAGAGTACCGACAGCAACAGTCCAACACCGAAGCTCGTCACAATGCAGAGTTCGGCGAAACGGATCGCGGAAAAGATCTCGCTCGCAGCTTCGTCGGAGTCCTGCTGATTGTAGTCAACCAGCTGCTGCAGTGCCCGCTTTCCCCGTTCAAGGGCCGGATCGAGCTGATTATGCAGCGCCATGACGGCTTCGGGCGTCCGCCCGTTCGCCAGCAGAACAAGGATGGCATTTTGTGCCTGCAGATAAGGGATCCGCGCCGCCTTTAGCTCCTCGTGACGCGCACGCTCCGTCGGGCCGTTGGTGACGCTTTCATATCGGCTGATCAGTTGGTCCAGCGTGACGGCATTGTCCTTGATGTCCCCGACCAGCCGATCGAGTTCGGTCTTATCCGATTGCACCAGTGCCTTTTCGGTCAGCGCGTAGTCCGTCAGCCAGCCGGCCGTGATCTGCAGGCTGAAGTTCAGGCTAGGCAGCGAGTCCGCCGTAAGATTGCTGGTTTCCATGCGGATCCAGCTCAACGAGGCGAAGATGGCGCCGCCCATGATGACCAGCAGAGCAAGCACCGCAGCGAAACTGATCTTGATCCTGCGCCTGATCGTCCAACCGCCAGATTTGGGTGCCATGCTCACCTCACGCCGCCACCGGCAAGATCGGCTGAATGGTTCCATAAAGCAACGTGTAGACGGCGGATTCAATGCGTGAACGACAAATGTGTTGCTAATAAACAACTGATCCGCCTGACACTCGTCTGACCAGCGGTCGCTTGGGCAGTCAGCAGGGCGGTGTGCCGCTGCCTGCAGGCCCGGCGGGGGAGCAGCTTGATGGCGTCGAGGGTGACGGCCATCGATCCAGCGATCGGCGCCTCAGAGAGGCCGCATATGGAGCCGAGGCGTGCACTGCGGGAAGCGAGCCGCGAGCAGGCCGGCGCTCAGGCGACTTGGGAATTTTGCTTGCGATCGTCAGCACCGCGGCCGCCATGTTTGCCGTCCGGATAGGTGCGCGGCAGCAGCGACGGCAACGCGGACACGCGAGCCGCATCACCCGGCGGAGCGCCCCTATCGGCCATATCGAATAACGAGCGAACCGTTTTCAAAACCTTTTACGCGCGCCGTGAACGACCGGTCGGCTCCCGCCTGCTGCCCCAACCATCCTTCATACAGTCCCTCCAGCACCGGACCGAGCCACGCGCCCGGCGGCTCGCCGGCTGAACCGATACAGGGCAGGTCGGAATGACTGAGGACCACGCACCGTTCGCCTTCGCGGAGCGTCAGTCCAACATTGCCCCAGCCTATCTCGGCCAGCACCGTGTTCATTTCAAGCTCGAGCGCCTCGAGCGAATCAACCGCGACGAGGGCCAGCATCGCCGCCATCCGGTGTCCGACCGAACGCAGGATGGAGACGCTGAGATCCCGGCCGGCCTGAGCGTCGAGTTCCACGGCGAGGCCTCGCAGGAAGGCTCGCCACATGACCGGCGCCGCGTGAACGGCCTGCAACCGCTGATTTGCTTGGGTCGAAATGGTCATCGGATGCCTCCGCCGAAGATGTAGCGCCCATAAAGTTGCCCTATCATTTCGCTCCAGTTGCCAGCGTGCTGATAGCTGGCCTGACCGCCGAGCACGAACGACTCGTTCACGTGATACTCGACGGAGCCCTGTGCCCCGCCGACCGGGCCGGATGCGCTCTGGCCGGGAAAGGATGTCTGCAGTTGTGTTGGCACCAGAGCGGACTCGGCCTCCAGTGCGCCTTGAAGTTGCGGACTAGCGGGAAATACCGACGACGAATGCTCGTTGTAGCTCTGAAATCCAATGGATCCGCCGATCGACCACGTCAACTCATCGGTTCTGGCAGTGTACTTCAAGGGGAGCAGCGTTGCGAAGTAGGACTGCGGACTGAAGTACCCACCTTGCCCCAGCGTGAAGAAGTCAGTGTTCTTGTCATAGGCGAAATACACGATGTCGAGTCCGAGGCGCAGTTCGTCATTCGGGCCGCGCCAGACCGGGTAGCTGCCGCCTGCACCGAATTCGTATTCATGGTTGGATACCACGTTCTGCCCGGAGAGAGCGGCGTAGCCACCGCCTGCATAGACATTTGCCTGCAGGAAGGAGAGTTCCAGTTGTGCGTGGCCCCGGGTACGCGTCACTCCGCCCCAGGCGATGCCGGTCGCCGGGTCCTTGGTGCCGGCATACGACAGCACACTGTCGGTGACCGCACGGCGCTCACCGACAAGGCGAAGCCGGACCCCCTGCGCGACCTGCGGTGACAGCTCGATCCCGCCGAGGACGTTCTGCTGCGGGAACCCGATGGGTGAAGTACCGACGTCAGCCTTCGCCCAAGCCGTTTGATATGCGAGCGCGAGACCAACACCCTCCGCATGCTGGCTTGTCGGAGCAGGATGCAGGCCGAACGCGCCGGTGCCGAAGCGAGATTGGCTGACCGTGTCGAGCGGCACGGTGCCCGATGACAGGAAGGTCGGGGTGGCGCTCACCGTCATCCGGCCGGCGCCTATCGGCCGTGCCACAAGGTCGGTTGGAAGGTCGATCTCGTTGAGCTGATCGAGGCCGGAGGTTCCGGTACGAGTCCGGAATGATGGACCAATCGTGAACTTTGGCGCGAGATCTTCCTGTACCGCCGCCACCTGGCGATCGATCTCGAGTAATAAAGGGTCGGACGACGGGGCGCTCGACGCGGCGAAGGTGCTCGCCAAGGAGGTCGACGGGGTGGCCACGTCGCCGCGTCGGAACGGGTTGGCCGGCCGCAATGCGTCCCGCCCGTCGCCGCCAGCCGTTTCCAGCGCCGGTGGACGGCGGGCGGCACCCGGGAGGCTGGAGGCCGACTGCGGATCGGAGCCGATCTCCTGCTTGCGCAAGCTCTGTGCGCGCTTCAGGTCGGCGTAGGCGCGTGCCATCTCCCCGCGTGCGCGGTGCAGCGTGGCGGACATCACCCACACCCGTGAATCGTCGGGAGCGGCAGCGATCCCGTCGCGGACCAGCGCTTCGGCGCGGGCCCAGTCGCTGGTTTGAATCGCCGCCTCCACTGCCGCCCTGCGGGCATCGAGGTTGGCTGGATCGCGTTCCAGCACAGCCTGATTGATCGCAAGCGCCCTGCGGGGCTCGTCCGCGCCGGCAAACAACCGCCCAACAGCAAGGTTCAGGTCGGGGTCATCGGGCGCGCGTGCCAGGGCGGGGGCGAGCACGTCGTAGGCAGCGGCCTGCTGATGTTCTCCATTCAGCCGATCAGCCTCACGGATCGCCGCTCCCGCGCGCAGCCGGCTCAAGGCATTCGTCTGTTCCACGGTCAGGCCACTCGCGCCATCCAGCGACTGGATCAGCGCTTGCGCCCCGCGCTCATCGCCGGCTTGCATGAGCAGCCCGGCGTAGGCGAGCCGTTGGGCCGGGGACGGATTAGGGGTCGCGGCCTGCGCCGTCGCCAGTGCCTCGCGGGCGCCCACCGCGTTGCCCATCTCGAGAAACGCCCGGGCCACCGCAACCCCGTTCGTGCCGTCCGGGTCTGGCTGCGCCGCCAGCGCAAGAAGCTTTTCATGGGCAGCAATCGGGTTGAGCGCGGCCAGACCGATGGCGTTCCGGATGTCCTTCTGCCGCGTCGCCTGCGCGAGCAGGGCCCGCATATCGGCGGTGCGCGATGCAGCCGGCAGGCGATTGACCAGAGCCGCCGCTTCCCCTGGACGTCCATCTTCCGAGGCGAACATCGCGCCGGCGCGCAGCGCATCCACGCCGGGGTTCGCAGGGGCCGTCACCTCCGCCATGATCTGGCGCGCTTCGGCCTTCTTGCCGGCGGACAGCAGCGCACGCGCGAGGTCCAGTCGTATCCAGGGATCGGTCGGATCGGCGCTCGCGGCGGCGCGCAGCAGTGCCTCCTTGGCAGCGGAATCACTGGCCATCGCCGCCTGCTGGCGCAAGGCGTCCGCCCTGATCCTGCCGGCCGCGCGGCCATTGCCGGCACTCTGCGCGCGGTCCAGCAGTGCTTCCGCTTCGCTGCCGCGACCTTGTCGGTTCAGCACCTGTGCCAAGCCAACCAAGGCGTCAGGATTGTTTGGCTGACGGGCGAGCGCGGCGCGATATTGGGTCTCGGCATCACCGAGGTTGCCGCGGCGGGCGAGCACGTCCGCCAGCATGAGCCGTGCGCCGCTCACGTCACCCCCGCTGGAGATAATGGCGCGCAACTGCCGTTCGGCCGCGTCGAGCTGGCCATGCTCGACCATCGTGCGAGCGGCGGCATAGTCCTCACCGACGCTGGCCCCTTGCAGCGCCGCTTCCCACCGCGCCTTGTGCAAGGGATCGGCGGCGATCGCCCGCGCCAGCAGCGCGCGCGCGTCAGCGACCTTGCCTTGTCTCAGTCGCACGAGCCCGAGTCCGCCAAGCGCATCGGGGTCTTGCGCCGCCTGTGCCAGGACAGTCGTGAAAGCCGTCTCGGCGTCCTGCAGACGGCCGCCGTTCAGTGCGGCAAACCCGGCACTGCGCTTGAGCGCAGCCTCGTCAGCGGGCGAACGCGGCGGGTTACGGGCCTGCTGCAGGCGCCCGCTGATGTCCGCGTCATTGGGGTGATCGGCAAGCCAAGCCTCGTAGGCGGGAACGCTGGACGCATCCACCGGCATCCACTCCAGCGCCTGGCGCCATGCCTTGGCCGCAGCGGCCGCGGTTTCGGGATTGTGTGCCAACACTGCCAGGCGTTGCACGCCTTCCATGCGGGTCTGGTCGCGATACGTCAGCAATTGCGCGTAGGCGAACTGGGCATGCATGTCCTGCGGCGAGGCGGCCACGACCTCTGCGAGGCCGGTGCGCGCGGCGGCCCAGCCCCCTTCCGTCCCGGAAAGCGTGTTGTAGTATTCAACAGCAAGCATGGCAGGCGGTCGAGCACCGTGGAACAGACGCTCATAACGGGCGATGGCCTCAGCGTTGCGTCCTTCCTGCGCCAGGTGGCGCGCTTCGGCCAGCCCCGCAGGATCTATACTGCCGGCGCGAACCGTCTCCTCAACACGCGCAATCCGTGGATCGTTGGGACGAATGGAACGCAAATGCGTCAGGGTCGCTGCGGCCTGGACGCGATCGCCCCGTTGAGCCTCGATCTGTGCAAGCAGCCCCAGGGCGTCGGGATTGTCCGGATCCAGTTGGAGTACCCGGTCCAATGCATGCGCAGCATCTTCCGGCCGGTTCTGTGCGTACCAGTAGTTCGCCTGGTCCATTAACACCTTGATCGCTGCATCGGCCTGCGCCTGAGCGGCATGTCCCAGCAGGACCAGCAGCGCGGCCAGGGCGGTTGTCCTGCGCCTCATTGGCTTATCCGATGCCCGGCCGACTGCGTGCGGTACGCCGGCCGGCTCGCCACGTCAGCACGCGGTAGAAACAAACAGCCAGCAGTGCCGCGGCCAGGACCATTGTGATCGTGATGGCGAAGGGCTGATCCTGCAGCCACCATTCCGGCCATAGCCAAACCGGCAGGCTACCAACATGGTAGGTACCGCCGCCGCGATACGAGGTGACGCTGGCGCCGGACAGAACGGCAAGATCGCCCTGGATGTTCGGCACCAGCCTGGTATCGCGCATGGCATCGATCATATCGTTCAGCCCTTGTGGCGAACCGGCCAGCAGCGCCACCACCGACCGCTGGTTTCCCTCCGGAGCTTCGGCCCCGATCAGCATGGCGGTGTGCTCCCCCAGCGGTGCGGTCACCTCGGCCGCGGGCTGCGGCAGGGAGTTGGCGGGATCACGGGCAAACATGTGCCAGATGTCATCGAGCGCGCTGGGCAATAGAACGCGCATGGTCGCGCCCTCGACGCGATATGGGCTGCGCTCCAGCAGAGCGGACGCCGGGCCGAGATGCGCCAGGGTGCTGACAACGAGAAGGTCCTTGTTCCCGGCCGATGCCGTATCGTTGGTTCGGATCACCGTGACACGATTGACCGGCTGGAAGGTCAGGGCGCCGAAATTGCCCATCAGTCCGAGGAATGCGCTCAATTCCACCGGGCTTGGCTGCTGCGGCAGCACCACCGCCGTGTCGGCCAGATCAGCCATGCGCGTGAAGGGGAAACCAGAACTGACGAAGAACGCGAGGTTCGGCAGGATCGCATAGTGATATGCGTTACTGAGATCGAGCGTCGAATCCGGATCCACCGCCATATGCAGATCGTCCGGAATGGCCACGCAATCCCCGCGATGCAACGGCCGTGCGTCAAAGAACATCTGCAGGTCGTTCTGACCGAATACCATATAGGGTGGGACCGGGGTCGAGCCATAACGAACCGGCCTGGCGAAGCCGAGCGTCCGCATCACCCAGTTCAGCGTGCTGTCTAACGGCGCCAGCGAGTAGCTGCGCAGGAACATGTTATTGATGCTGACATCGAGCCGAGATGCAGCCAGGTCTACGACCGGACCCGGTGGGGCGCGGAAATGGATGTCTGCCTGAAACGGGCGTCGCCGCCACGTATAGAGATCGGGCGCGGTACGAAACGGTACATGAAACGTACCCGGAACATAACCGGTACCTTGCAGCGCGGAGGCGTCCACGAGTTCACCAAAGCTGACGGGCCGGTCGGTAGCTATCCAGGCTGGCGCGTCGTATGGCTTGCGCAGCGGAACCGCATCGAGTTGCGCCGTGGCGCTCTCGCCACTGAGGACCCGGCTTCCCAGCGACAGCGTGTTGGCGGCCGCCATCACCTCGGCTCCATCGCGTCCGGTGACGACCAGGATCGTGGCGAGCGGATCATTGGGGTTGGCGACCTCGGCCACGAGCGGACCGGCCAGCGGTGGCAGGGCGAGTCCAGATGGCAGATCGCGTGCGGTGGCGATCAGAATTGCGTTTCCCTCGCCGGGCGGCTCGCTCGACACCGGAAATCGGGTGCCCCGGAAGTCCGCCAGCTTGCCGAACCAGGAGGCTACTATGCCCGCCGCCTGTAGCACGTCGTTGCCCGGGTTGGACGCAAGGATGAAGGGCAGCACGAGGCGCTGTCGGATGTTCTCGTCAAACAGCGGCAACGGCAGGCGCGACAGGTCGCGATGCGGCGCCAGGCGGGCGATCGTCAGGGTCAACGTGGACTTGTCGGACACGGTCGACCAAAGCAGGCCGCTGAGGGAGTCGTTGCAATCTTGCGTGTAGCGGCCGGTGAAGCGGAAATTCAACCGGTTCCGATCCTGAAAGAACACCGGGTTGACAGGCATATCGAGCGGGCCGAATTCCGGCTGATTTGGCGTGACCGGAATCGTTCCCACATATTGCTCATTGAGCGTGACAGTGACGTTGCTTGTATCGGGGATCAGCGAGGGCGACATGGCCCCGGCCAATGACAGGTGAGCATCGGTTACGACCTCATCGCGCCGAATGCCGAACAAGACCCCCTGGATCGCGCTCGTGCCACGCATCGTCATGGGCCCGAGCGCCCCGAGATCGTGCAGGGTCAGAACCTCCGTGCGGGTATCGCTGGCAGGCGCTGGCGCCGGGCGCGGCAGGCTGACCGGCGCCTGGGCCTGGGGCATTGGCTGAGGTTGCGGCATGCCCTGAAAGTTCGTCATGTTCGGAAGTTGCGGCCTGACCTGTGGCTGCGACGGCGCCGGCGAGGGCGGTAGCTGCGGCATGGGGACGTTCTGCACCTGCAGCCTTGGTACCGGCTGCTGGGCATGCGCCGGACGCGGCCACCCGCTCATCGAGGCGGCCAGCAGCAGTGCGACCGCGGCGGAAGCTGCGCGTGGTCGCAGCATGAAACTCTGGCGAGCCAGCGTGCCGCTCGCGGCGACGGCGGGTGCAGTTGCCGGCTGCGGACCTGCATCGGCCGTGGCGATGAGGCGTCCCGGGGGACGGAACAGACCCCGGATACTAACCAGCACATTCCAGAGGCTGACCAAGGGCCGATCGACGGGATAGCGGTTCCAGTCAAGCCAGGCGTCGGCACGGCCAAACACCGCCTGCACTACCCGGCTTTCATCCGCGATGGTGGCGACTTCCCAGCTGACCTGGAGAAAGCGTCGCTCCCATCGCGCAATCGTTGCCGGCAGTATGAGACGTTGGCCGCTCAGATTGAACTCGATATCCACCCGTGCCGGCAGGACCAGTGGCTCCGGCCGATCGACCAGGAGCGCTGCGCCGCCGAGCGAGAGGTTATGGCTGATGCCGTGCAGGGTGCGGCCATCCGCCAGCCATGCAACGACAGGCAGGCGCGCCCTGATCCGCGCCCTGTTGCGGATCTGTCTCGTCTCGCGCCCGACGGCCAGCGCGGCGAGAACGATCAGCAGGCTGAACGTCACCCAGATCGTGTTCAGCAGAAAGGCCTGGAACTCCAGGCGGGTTGTGTGCTGGGCGAACATGCCGACCAGGCCCCGCAATAATCCGACGGCCAGGACTGCAGCGAGAATCAGATT
>DASWON010000182.1:0-4410 GCA_036398735.1 Rhodopila sp. | reverse complement strand
ACCGCCATGGCCGGCGACCGGACGGGAGCAGCGTCCCCGGCGCGGCGCGTTCACCGACAGGCCCGGCCATCCGCATTCGCCGGTGGCAGCGGGCATGTCGGGTTGTCCGTGCAGCGCGGCGATATCAGGATCGCCGGCGATTGGTCCAAGGCCAGTCAGCAGTTGACGGCGACTGGTATGCGCGCCGCGTTGTCGTGCGACCGCCGCCACGCTGCTGACGCCGCGGCCGATATTGATGGTGACTGGTATGCGCGCAGAGTCGTCGTGCCACGCGCGAAATCGAAGCGGTACCAGCCGGCCGGCCGTCGCCGGGAAGTCAACGTTCGGCTGGCTGGTATGATACCGTCCCCGCGAGCGACGGCGGAGCCGCCGCGGCCGGCGGCCAGCCGCGTCAGGCCATGGTGATGTGGGTGAAATCCTGCGACCAGCTCTGCGCCGGCCGAAAGTTCTGCACCTTCTTGCTCATCGCGCGGGGGTTGAGGTCATGACAGATGTAAAGCCACGCCGCCTCATCCACCAGGATCGCATGCGCCTCCGCCAGCAGCCGCGTCTGCTCGGCCTGATCGAACGTGTTCTGCGCGCGCGTCGCCAGATCATCGAAGCGGGCATTGCTGAAATGGCCCCAGTTCGTGCTCGCTGGCGGAAAGCTCGCCGTGGCGAACAAGCGGTACATCGTGGACGGATCCGTGTAGCCCAGGCTGTTGTTGATCCCGTCGTCGCCATGCGACGTCGCCGGGCTGGGTGGGCTGCGCCGCGCCACGATCATCATTCCCCACTCGACCACATCGAAATCCACGTCGATCCCCACCGCGGCGAAGTTCTGCTGCAGAAACTCGTTGATCTGGATTGGCACCATCTGCCCCGACCCCGAGGTCGAGATCATGATCTTGGCCCGCGCATGCTTGTTCGGCCCGTATCCCGCCTCGCGCAGCAACGCCTTCGCCCGCTCCGGATCGAAGCCGTACTGCAGCTTCGGCTTGCCGAACAGCGGATGCTCGGGCGGATAAAACCCGAACGCCGGCTTCGCCGTCTTGTTGAGCATGCTGCAGAGACCGTCGCGGTCGATCGCGAAGTTCAGCGCCTGGCGGACTCGCACGTCGCTGAATACCGTTCCGGGGGCGCAATTCAGCACGTAGGGGTACGTGTGTGGATACGGCCACAGGCTGATCTGGAACCCGGCATCGCGCAACGATGGAATGGCGTCGGGCGGCGGGACCTCGATCCAGTCGACCTGCCCGGAGCGTAGTGCCGCGAGGCGTGTGGTCGGTTCCGGCATCGGATAGACCACCAGCTTTTCCAGCTTCGGGATGCGGTCCTTGTTCCAGTAATTGGCGTTGCGGGTCATTTCGGCATATTGCCCGGGAACGACCCGTGTGATCTGAAACGGTCCCGTTCCCGACGGCGCCTTCGCAAACCCGGTCCAGCTGCGTCCCATCTTCTCCCACTGGCGCGGGCTGGCGATCAGGAACACGGTGAGCATGTAGTGGAAAAAGCTGAAGGGCACCTTTGTGTAGATCGCAATCTTGCTGTCGTCGATCTTCTCCCACCGATCCAGCACCGTCACGGTCGCGCGAACGATCGGCGCCGCCGGCGCGTCGTATTGCGGCGACTTGTCGTCCCAGACCCGTTGCAGATTCCACACGATGTCGTCCATCGTCAGCGCCGAACCATCGTGGAAGGTGACACCTTGGCGTAACGTGAAGATCCAGCGGGTCGGGTTGCCGGGGTCGATCGTCCAGGACTCGAACAGCCCGGGCGTCGCGTCCGCGGTTTCATTCACGTGCGCATAGTCCCAGTTGACGACGCCGTCGTACGCCGGATAGCCGAGGAAACGAAACCCCTCGCCGCCATTGTTGGGAATGCCCGTGACCGTCGGAAGGTCCGATGCGGTCATGGCGATCCGCAGCACCTGACCGGGTGCGGCCGATGCCTCCCCGGCGCCAGCGGTGGCGGCGGCAGCGGTGGCGGCAGAGGCGGCGAGAAAGCGTCGGCGATCCAACATCGAGGTCTCCTTGCGTGGCGCGGCCCCAGGCTGCCGCCGAGGATCGGAGACGAGGCCTGAGCCGCTGACAGTTTCGCGGATTTCCCGGACGCCTCCTCCCACGGACGGCGCGTTTCAAGTCAGGTCCTGCGAACGTTCCAGAACACGAACTGGCCCGGAATGATCCCGGTGATGTCGTGCCGGCAGGCGGTCCGATAGAAGTACTGGCCCGTCGGAACGTAAGGCACCAGTTCCAACGCCTTGGCCTGCAGCTCCGCCGCGATCTTTTGTTGCGTAGGCAGGTCGGGGGCTTCCAGCCACGCCTCGATCAGCGCCTGCACCGGCGGCAGATCGGGCCAGCCAAACCACGCCTTCGCGCCGTTCGCGCGCAGCGTCTGGTTGGTCACCGGTGTCGTCATGTCCAGTCCGGACCAGCCGGTGATGAACATGTTCCACCCCCCCTTGTCCGGAGCCTCCTTGCTCGCTCGTCGTTGCACGAGCGTCCCCCAGTCCATGACGGTATAATTGACATCGAAGCCGACCTTCTGCAGCGCATCCAGCGCTACGGCATCCTGTGCGAACTGTCCGGCCTGATCGCTCGCCGCCATGAACACGATCCGTTCGTTTTGGTATCCGGCGCCCGGCAGATCCTTCTTCAGCGTCGCCAGATCACGCCTGGGGCCATTGATCGCCGCCATGCCGGCGTTGCTCGCCATCGGCGTGCCCGGCGTGAAGATCCCGATGCCGTCGCGCCACATCTCGCGATTCGTGCCGGCAGCCGCGGTCATGAAATCGGCTTGCGACATCGCCTCGAGAACAATCCGCCGCACGGCGGGCTTGTCGAACGGCGGATGCAGGTGGTTGAACACGGCAGTGCCGATGGAACCGAGCGGGCCGGTGTCCACGGTTCGAACGTCGGGGTTTCGTTGCAGCATCGGCAGCAGATCATTCGGCGGATTTTCCCACCAGTCCACCTCGCCATTCTGCAGCGCCGCCGCCGCGGTGCCGGAATCGGGCATGACCATCCACTCGACGCGGTCGAAATTCACGATCTTCGGCCCGGCCAGCCAGTCGGGCGTTCCGCCAGGACGCGGCACGTAATCCGGATTGCGCGCATAGACGACCTTGCTGCCAACGACGCGTTCGTCCGGCAGAAACCGAAACGGGCCGCTGCCGACAACATCCTTGATCGACACGAACGGATCGGTGTTCGCCAGCCGCTCGGGCATCACCATCAGCGCCGGAGGACCGATCTTCGACAGGCAGTTCAATACGAGGTTGAATGGACGCGTCAGCCGAATGGTGAACCGGCGGTCGTCCGGCGCACCCATTTCCGCCACCCGGTCCAGCAACGCCTGGCCCATCGGATCGCGCGCAGCCCAGCGCTTGATGGAGGCTACGCAGTCGCGTCCGCGCACCGGTTCACCGTCATGGAATCGCAGCCCGTCACGCAAGGTGAACGTCCAGAGCTTTCCGTCATTCTCGAGAGTGTGACCCTCCACCATCTGCGGCTGCGGCTGCAGCTTGCTGTCGATCCCATAGAGCTGATCCCAGACCATCGTGGCATGGAAGCGGGTTATATAGGCGGTTGTCAGGACAGGATCGATGACAGTCAGATCAGACTGCGGAACGTATCGCAGGGTGCGGGTCGCTCCGGCCTGCGCCAGAACGCGACCCGGACGAAGCGACGCGGCGGTGACCGTGGCCGTGGCCGCCGTGGCGAGAAAACTGCGTCGTTGCATGTCCGATCTCCCTCCTGCCTCAGGCTGCCGTCATCACGTGGATCCGCCGGAGGAACTCCCTGGCCCGCGCGTGCCGCGGATCGGCGAAGAATGTGTTCGGAGGGGCATCCTCCAGCACCCGCCCTCCGTCCATGAACAGCACGCGGGTTCCGACCTCCCGCGCGAACTGCATCTCATGCGTGACCACGAGCATGGTCATGCCTTCCTCGGCCAGGGACCGGATCACCTCCAGCACTTCGCCCACCAGTTCCGGGTCCAGCGCCGAGGTCGGTTCATCGAACAACATCAGCACCGGGCGCATCGCCATGGCACGCGCGATCGCGACCCGCTGCTGCTGGCCGCCCGACAACTGGGCCGGTCGTTTCGTCATGTGATCCGACAGCCGGACCCGGGCCAGTTGCTCCGCGGCCAGCGCGCGGGCGTCGGCGGCCTTCATGCCAAGCACCCTGCGCGGGCCGATCGCGACATTGTCCAGAGCGCTGAGATGCGCGAACAGATTGAATCGCTGGAACACCATGCCGATGCGCCGGCGCTTCCGCGCGGTGATCGACGGCGCATCGGGAACCAGCCTGCCGTCACGCCTCTCCCCGGCCATGTCGACACCGTCGAGCACGACGGAACCGTCGGTCGGCACTTCGATTCTATTGATGCAACGCAACAGAGTCGACTTCCCCGCGCCACTGGGAC
>DASWON010000181.1:0-3478 GCA_036398735.1 Rhodopila sp. | reverse complement strand
GACAGCGCTGCGCGCGCGCCGCCGTCTCTCCGGTCCGGGCCTGGCGGAGCAGCACTTTGGATACATACGACACGCTGACCACCAGCGTCCGCGCGATCGTCCCAACCGTCATGCCAGCCTCAGCATGGACGAAGACCCGCTTGCGCAGTTCAGGGGGATAGGACTTGCCGCGTGACCACAACATGGATGCCTCCGGATCGATCCGGAGGCTTAGGAATCACAGATACAGGGGGTGCCGGAACCCTTTTTTCAAACAAAGCGCGATTCCAGTCACCGTGGAACGGCTCTAGCCTGGTGTCCCGGGCCTAGCTCGGGTTCCCGGGCCTGCGGCCCGGCAAGAAGGTTCGCCGCGTGCGATCGAGCAACTTCGATCGAGGTTTCGGTACGCGCATTGCCACGCCCGGTCCAGGATGCCGCTCGCGGACCCTTTGCGCGGCTGTTCCTGGGAACCGGGAGGCCCCACCGGCGCCTGGCCGGGCGTCGCAGTCCGCCGCGGTCCCGTGACGCTTCAAGGACCCGCTCAGCAGGCGCCTACTCGGCAATCGCCACCGCGGCTGTCCGGCCGCGGGCGATCCGCAGCACCATGAGCGCAGCCAGCAGGCAGGCAACCCCGCTCGCCAGGAAGGCCGGCAGATAGCTTCCGGTCAGATACCGCGTCTCCCCGGCTCCGAGCGCTGCGAGCGCTCCACCGATCTGATGTCCGGCCACGATCCACGAGACGATCACCGGGGCGTCCTTCTTGCCGAACACCTCATTCGTCAGCGTCACCGTCGGTGGCACCGTGGCCACCCAGTCCAGGCCGTAGAAGACCGAGAAGATCGCCAGGCTGACCACATCGAAGTTGGTGAACGGCAGGACCACCAGCGAAAGGCCACGCAGGCCATAGTACCAGAACAGGAGAATCCGCGAATCGTAGCGGTCGGTCAGATACCCCGACACCGTCGTGCCGACCAGGTCGAAGACCCCCATCGCCGCGAGCAGGCTGGCCGCACTGACCTCGGGGATCCCGTGATCCATGCAGAACGGGATCAGGTGGGTCGCGACCAGCCCGTTGGTCGAAAACCCGCAGACCGCAAAGGTGAAGAACAGCAGCCAGAAATCCACGGAGCGGGCGCCGCGCATGAATCCGGCGATCGCTATGACGAACGGATTCCCCGATCGCGGCGGCAGGTGAATGACCTCGTTGGACCCGTACGGTCCCAGGCCGACGGCGGCGGGGCTTTCCGGCAGCATCAGCATCACCACCGGGATCAGCGCCAGGATCACGCCGGCGACCACCAAGGGCACGATATGCCAGGTGTGTGCCACGGCCAAACTCGCCAGAAGCGGCAGGAACACCAGCTGACCGGATGCGTTGCTCGCGGTCAGCAGCCCGACGACCAGCCCGCGCCGATGCACGAACCAGCGGTTGGCGATCGCGGTCGCCAGACCGACCATGCCGGCACCCGATCCCAGCCCGACCAGCACACCCCAGGTCAGATACAACTGCCAGATCTCGCTGACGAGGCTGCTCAGCCCGGCTCCAAACACCAGCAGGACCATCGAACACAGCACCGTGCGCTTCAGTCCGATGACCTGGATCAGCCCGGCGGCGAAGGGCCCGACGAGGCCGAACAGCAGGATGTTCAATGAGACCGCGCCCGAGATCACCGCCGCGTTCCAGCCGAATGCCTGTTGCAGCGGAACGATCAGCACGCCGGGTGTGGCACGGACGCCGACCGAGGCAAGAATGACCACGAACATCACGGCCACGACTACCCAGGCATAATGCAAGCGGCCAGCGAGCAGCCGGGCCAGTACGCTCGGACCCATGCCGAGAATCTCCAGACAGTGTTGCATTCAGGATGACGTTCGTCATATAGAAGTCAAGCCATAATATGACGACCGTCACATCCGCTCGGACATGGCAAACAGCCAGCCGTCCACGCTGGCGAACGGCGCGTCACACTGAGCCCCGGCGAACGCGCGTTGCGTTGAGCCCTGGCGAACGGCGCGTCGCACAGGCTCTTCGCCCCGGCAGCCTTTGCTGCTGTCAGGCGGCCGGGCACGGCGGGCGAGGACCACCATCAGACGGCCGGCGGCCTGCCGCCGGATGGCCGTCACAGTCAGGAGGCCACATATGGCCGAACCGATCGAGCACTGGCCGGACCCGGACGCGACCGAAACGCCCATCGGACCGATATCCCGGGAGGAAGGACGCCGGACGGAGACGCGCCGTGAAGAGACCCGGCGGCGGATTCTGGCCGCTGCCGGCGACTTGTTCCGCCAGCACGGTGTCGACGGCGTTGGCATCGATGCGGTCATGCAGCACGCCGGGCTCACGCATGGCGGCTTCTATCTGCATTTCGCATCCAAGGAGGTGCTGGCCGCCGCGGTGTCGCAGTCCCTGCTGGAGAAGGCCGCGGGCAGATGGAAGGAGATCGCCGGCTCGCTCGATCGCGATGCGGCGCTGGAGCGCATCGTGCGGCATTACCTCGACCCTGGCCGCGTCGCCTCGGCGCACTGCTGCCCACTCACCACGCTCGGGCCGGACGTGGCGCGCCGGTCCACATCCCGCGAAGCGATCGGCGGCGCGTTGCGCGGTATGCTCGATGCGCTGACCCGGGTTTTGCCTGGGCGCAAACGCCAGAAGGCGATGGTTTCACTGTCGACGATGGTCGGGGCGGTGGTGCTGGCGCGGCTGGCGGACGATCCGGTGCTGGCCGACGCTTTCCTCCAGGCCGCGGCCGACAGCATCCTGCCGGGCAAACGTAATGCGGGAACCCGGGAGGCTTTGACGCCACGGTTGGATCGCTGACACAGGCCTGTAGTCCCTCGCGAACCGTCCCATGGGCGAACCGTCGCGCAGGCAAACTTCGCACCGGCGAACGTCAGCACAGCTGAGTTCCTCACGATCAGGCGTTGTCTGGGCTTCGTCTTCGCCACCCTCGTGGTGCTGCTGCTGGCGCATTAACGCAGGCGAACCGTCCGGTCGGCGAACGTCGCATCCTGCGCGGCGTCGCGAGCCGCACGCATCCCAGGCAGTGCCGTGAGTCGTGTCGGGATGGGCCAGGGAGGTCGGCTCGCGACGCAGGGTACCGGGCGCGACTGCCGGCATCATCAAGTATGCACGGCCAGGCATTTTTACGGGTTGCAGCGAATGCCGCGACTCTGGCCGTGTGCCCCGTGAGTGCCAATATTGCGACTACCCCCTGCCCTGGAATCATCGAAATGCGTGCGCTGATCTGTCTCGCTTCTCTGGCACTTAGCTTGGCTGGCTGTGCGACGCTGCCGGCCACGCGGAACACGCCCTTTCTGCCTGCCGGCGTGTTCGGTGTCTACGAGGACAACGATATCGGTGCGATCAATCTCTCCGCGTGGGCGTTCTCGTCGCCGGCCAACACCAAAGGCAATCCGATCGACGCGGCCAAGGCGGTCATCGCGCTGGAATATCTATCTGGTGAACTGGAAGACAACCCGCGCTGGGTCGGGATCGATG
>DASWON010000180.1:0-10580 GCA_036398735.1 Rhodopila sp. | reverse complement strand
CGGGTCATTATTCATGAGACCAGTCCAGTTCGGGATAGACCTGTGGCGTACCGACCATACTGCCCGACATATGGGTATTGCGCGCCATGTTTGAGTCCCCGGGCGCATATAGGCCCTTTCGCGAGCGGGGGGATGCTACCTATATCGCGAGCGTGCAAGGAAGTTTTGCTTTCGATGGAGGCAGGTACGTGAACGAGACTGGCGCGCCCATCGGAGTGACCGCGAAGCTGACCGCCCCCTCGGCTGACCAGGTTCTCGCTGCCTGTTCCGACCGTGTGCGGCGTGCCCGGCCCGCGCGGGCGCCGGTTGAATGCGGCGACCTGCCTTTCCTGATCAAGCGCGATGGCAGCTGGTTGTACCGTGGATCGCCGATCCATCGGAAGGAGCTGGTGTGCCTGTTCTCGAGCGTGCTGCGTCGCGAGGAGGATGGCAGCTGGTGGCTGCAAACCCCGGCCGAACGGGGCCGGATCGAGGTCGAGGATGCGCCGTTCGTCGCAGTCGAGCTGGACTGGACCGGTGACGGGCGGCATCAGGTACTGTCCTTCCGCACCAACATCGATGAGGTGGTGACGGCCGGTCCCGACCATCCGATCCGCATTTCCCACGACCTGTTCACCTGTGAGCCCACCCCCTACATCCTGGTGCGTCCCGGCGCCGGACATCTCGGGATCGAGGCACGCATCAATCGTGCCACGTACTATGAGTTAGTTGCCCTCGCCGTTCCCGAATGGGTTGGGAACAAGCGTGTGCTCGGCGTCTGGAGCCAAGGCCAGTTCTTTTCCCTGGGCGAGCTGCCGCCCGGCGAGGCATGACGCCAGCCGCGCTGCGGCAACGGCTGGCCGAGATCGGAGCCCATCCCAGCGATCCTGAGCCGATCCTGGGCGACGAGGTGATGGGAGGCCTGGATCGTCCACTGGTCCCCGCCGCGGTCCTGGTGCCCGTGGTGATGGGCGTGGAACCCTCGATCCTGCTGACCAAACGTACCTCGCATCTGGCTCACCACCCTGGGCAGATCAGCTTTCCCGGCGGCCGCATCGATCCCGAGGACAGCGGCCCCGAAGCCGCTGCGCTGCGCGAGGCGCATGAGGAAATCGGCCTGAATTCCGGCCACGTCGAGGTACTGGGCAGGCTGACGGACCATGTGACCGGCACGGGGTATCGCATCACGCCGGTGCTGGGGGCATTGCCGCCGGCGCTGAAATATCAGATTTCGCCGCACGAGGTCGACGCGGTGTTCGAGTTGCCGATGCGGGTGGTGCTGGATCCCGACGCCCCGCGACGCCAACGCCAGCATGTCCGCGGCGTCTGGCGCGAATACTGGGTCTGGCCACACCCGGAGCATTTCATCTGGGGTGCCACGGCGGCGATCCTGGTGCAGTTGGCACAGCGGCTGCGCAAAACGGCTGGCGTGGGCGAAGTGCCCGGAGAGGGAGTGATTTGATGCGCCTTATGCCGATCGTCACCGTATTGGCGCTGCTGTCCGGTGCAGCGCTGCCGTCCGAGGCGGCCCTCGCGCAGACCCGGATCGACTCGATCAACACGAATTTCCGCTGGCTCGGGCCGGACGACAAGATTGTTGTTGAGCGCTACGATGATCCGCGTGTGGGCAACGTCTCGTGCTACCTGTCGCGGGCCGAAACCGGCGGGATCAAGGGCGGGCTGGGTTTCGCGGAGGACCCAAGCCGGTTCTCGATCGCCTGCCGGGCGGTGGGGCCGGTGACGCTGCCGACCTCGATGCCGCGCACGGAGATCATCGCGTTCTCACAGGCCTCTCTGTTTTTCAAGACCTTTCAGATCCATCGTTCACTGGATCCGGAGAAGCATGTCCTGGTCTATACGGTTGTCAGTACCAAGCTGATCAATGGCTCGCCGTTCAACAGCATCAGCGTCGTGCCGACCGACGCGCGGTAGCGCGTGCAGCCCGTCGGCCGCCGCCTGAGACGGCAGTTTCACACCGCACGGCTTTGATCCTGACGCTTGCCGGCCGCGCGAGCGTGTCATGGCCGGGCCCGGCCGGGCAGCCAGCCACGCCGGGCGCTTTGAGGTTCGAGGGCGTTGGACATCAGGCCGCCGCTCCCTCGCATGCCGCCTCGCCGGACGATGACACAGAAAGCGGCTCGGAGAAGGCGTCGGAACCTGCGCCAGGTCGCCGCTCTCGCTCGCACATTCCCATAGCGGTCCGCGAGGGCGCTACCGGCGGGCCTTCGTGCCGTTGCCGGTTCCCAGGATGGTCTCCGGATCCGCGCCGGGATCAGGCGGCCTTGGGCCCGATCGTCAGTGCCCCGGCATGGTCGCCCACGCACGCGAGGGCCTGGCGCGTTACGATCCGCCGGCGGGCGGGCGACCAGCCGCCGCCGATGCCATCCGCTTGGCGAGACTGCCTCAATCGTGTGGCGTATGGCGTGTGGCGCGGCAGCGGTCCTGGCGGCACAGTGCCACCATGACACTCGATCAGCTTCGCGTCTTTGTCGCGGTCGCCGAACGCCAGCACGTCACGCGGGCGGCTGAGGCTCTCCATCTCGCGCAATCGGCCGCCAGCGCCTCGATCGCGGCACTGGAAGCGCGGCACGGGACCAAATTGTTTCACCGCATAGGCCGGCATATCGAATTGACCCAGGCCGGAGCACTCTTTCTTGGCGAGGCGCGGGCGCTGCTGGCGCGGGCGGAGGCCGCGGAACGCATGCTCTGCGAACTGGGCAGTCTCAAGCGCGGCATACTCGCTGTGCAGGCGAGCCAGACGATCGCGAATTACTGGCTGCCGCGGCATCTCGTCGCGTTTCGGCGTGCCTATCCGGCGATCGAAATCCGGCTGTCGGTCGGCAATACCGCGCAGGTCGCACAGGCGGTTCGCGAGGGGGACGCGGAACTCGGTTTTGTGGAGGGCCTGGTGGATGATCCGGCCCTGACCAGCCGCCCGGTCGCCCGCGACCAGCTCGTGGTGGTGGTCGGTCAGACCCATCCGTGGGCCGGCGGCGGCGCGGTCACTCCGGGGCAGCTGACCGCGGGCGAATGGGTGCTGCGTGAGCCGGGCTCCGGCACAAGGTCGATGTTCGAGGCCGCGCTGCTGCGCTTTGGGATTGTCCCGGCCGCCCTGCGTGTCGTCCTGGAGCTTTCCTCCAACGAGGCGGTGCGCGCAGCGGTCGAGGCGGGTATGGGCGCGACTGCTATTTCCGCGTCGGTTGCCGCCCCCAGTCTCGAGGCCGGCCTGTTGCACCAGGTCGCGTTGACGTTGCCGGAGCGGAATTTCTCGGTCATCCGGCACACCGGACGATACCAAAGCCGCGCGGCGGATGCGCTGTTGGCGGTCGTCGGAGGATCGTTTCATGCAAGTGACGCCGGCGGCTCAAACGGCGACCGGAAAGGCCAATCGATCGCCGCAGCCGATTGAAGTCAGCGTACCTCGCTATTGGCGCGATCCGGCAAGTCTTCTTAGGATTCGTGGGCTAACCGCGATCAGGCAACTTGGGGAGTGAGCGATGTTCGATTTCAGCGACAGCAGGCGGACGATCGGCCGGCGGCGGTTTCTGCAGGGCGCCGGTGTCCTCGGGGCCGCGCTGGCGGCGGGGCCGGCCTGGGCTGATGCATCGGTCACGCTGAACCTGCCAGGTGGCCCGAATGAGCGGGAATTCACCACGAGCTTTCCGGAAAAGGGCCGGATGATCCTGCAGCGGACGCGCCCGCCGTTGCTGGAGACGCCGCTGGAGGTGTTTGACCAAGGGGTCTTCACGCCCAATGATCAGTTCTTCGTGCGTTGGCACTGGGCGGTCATCCCCGACCAGGTCGACGCCGCCGCGTTCCGGCTCGCGGTCCGCGGTCACGTCAACAGTGCGCTCTCGTTGTCGCTCAGCGACATCCTGGCGCTGCCGCGTGTCGAATTGGCGGCGGTCAACCAGTGTTCCGGCAATTCCCGTGGATTGTATCAGCCACGCATCGCCGGCGCGCAATGGGAGAACGGCGCGATGGGGAATGCGCGATGGACCGGCGTGCGGCTGCGTGACGTGCTGGACCGCGCCGGCGTGAAGGCGGGTGCTGTGGCTGTCCGATTCAATGGAATGGATGAGCCGGTGGTCGACGGTGCGCCGGACTTCATGAAATCCCTCGACATCGATCACGCGCGTGACGGCGAGGTGATGCTCGCATACCAGATGAACGGTGCGCAGCTGCCATTGCTCAACGGCTTTCCCCTGCGCCTGATCGTGCCGGGCTGGTACTCGACCTACTGGGTGAAGATGCTGAATGACATCGAGGTTCTGGCCGCGCCGGACGATAATTACTGGATGGTGACCGCATACCGCATCCCCGATACGCCGGGTGCCAACGTCAAGCCGGGTGAGACCGGTTTCAAGACTGTGCCGATCAACCGAATGGTGCCGCGGTCCTTCTTCACCAACCTGACCGGCGCGACGACGGTCAAGCCAGGGGCGTCCGTGCCGGTACGCGGCATCGCCTTCGGCGGCGACTGCGGCGTGGCGCGGGTCGATCTGTCGGTCGATGAGGGGCGCACCTGGCAGCAGACGACGCTCGGCCGCGACGAGGGCACCTACAGTTTTCGCCAGTGGACCGCGCAGGTGGCGGCGCCGGAATCCGGATCGCTGACACTGATGGCGCGCTGCACCAACACCAAGGACGTAACGCAGTCGGCGGAACCGACCTGGAACCCGGCCGGGTTCATGCGCAACGTCATCGAACACGTCCGCGTGCCGGTGGCCGCCTGACGCCGCCAGCAAGGAGGTCCATCATGGCTTTGACCATCAGACTGAAGGTGGTGCTCTGTGCCGCGTCGGCCGTGGCCGTCGGCTGCCTCGTGGCCGGCGTGCCCCCGCTGCGCACGCTGCTGTCCGTATTTCCGGCACAGGCCGAGCAGGCATCCCCGCCCGGCGCACCCCCGGCGGCGACGGCGGTGACGGCGGCTGGGATCACGTTGCATTCGGTCAGCGTCGATCTGCCTGGCAGCGATCGAATGTTTCCTGGCGCGGACGCCGATGCGATCAACAACAACTGTCTCGCCTGCCATTCCGCGGGCATGGTGCTGGATCAGCCGGCGCTGAAGCGGGCGGTCTGGCAGCAGGAAGTCGAAAAGATGCGGTCGCAGTTCAAGGCGCCCGTGGATGAGCACGATGTCCCGGCGATCGTCGCCTGGCTGGCCGCCCACAAGGGTGTGGAATGATCCATGTCACCGACGCGGCGAGATCCGGCGCTGCCGGGTCACGTCGCGTGCGGCGGGGGCACCTGCAGTCCGACCCCGCGCAGGTGGCCGAACAGTTCCGGCAGTCTTGTCCGGTCCGCTTCCGGCAGCGGCGGCTTGAGGATCGAGGCGATGTTGGCCCGCAGATGCCCAGCGTCGCCGGTCCCGAACAGCACGACGTCGACGCCGGGTTCGTGCCGGACATAGCGATACGCGGCGTCGGTGAGACTGCTGGCACCGTCGGGATAGATCAGAAACCCCAGCGGATCATCGGTCTGCCCAAGCCAGGCTGGTACCTGGCCGGCTTCGGCGAGTTCGCGCATCGTCGCGGCCAACTGCGCGGGCCGGGCAAAAATACTGCGGACGGCGAACATCATCAGCGTGCCAATGCGGCTGGCCATGGTATGAGGAAACACCTGCGTTCGAGCCACCTGATCCATCAGGTGGAAGGCCACCATCGCGGTGTCCCAAGGGTCGTCCTGCGCCGCCCGGTTGAGCATCTGCTGCCCGGGGTCGTTCGGCGCGGTCTCTGTGATGCCGAGGAAGCGGAATTTGCCGCGCTCCCGCTGCTTCAGCAGCGCAGGGACGACGGCGTCGCGCACATGGTCGTATGCGGCGGGCGGGACGGCGTGCAGCTGGAAAACGTCGACGTGGTCGAGGCCGAGCCGTCGCAATGAGGCGTCCAGACTAGCGATTACCTGATCGGCGTTGAACGCCTTCGCGCCCGCAGGCTTCGACGCCTTGGTGCAGACGACGACGCTGTCGCGCGGCACGTCGCGCAGGGCGATGCCGACGACGTCCTCGGTGCCGTAGACGGCGGCGCTATCAATAAGAGTGACGCCCAGATCCAGCGCCTGTCGGATGATCCCGACGGCATGGTCGGCCGACTGGCCGCTGCCGAGGCCCAATCTGCTGAAGCCGCCGCAGCCGAGGCCGGCAACGCTGACGGTCAGGCCGGTGCGGCCGAGCGTGGTGTATTGCATCACGGCTCATTAATCTGACCGGAGGCACGCTAGCAGGACGAACGGGACCATGCGAACTTTGGGCATTCAAGGCCACCGCGGAGCACGGGCCCTGTTCGCGGAGAATACCTTGGAGGGATTTCTCGCGGCGTCGGCACTGGGCGTGCAGGCGTTCGAGCTGGACGTCGGGATGACGGCCGACGGCGTGGTGGTGGTTTCGCACGACCTGGCGCTGAACCCGGATCTGACCCGTGATGGGTCCGGCGCCTGGCTGAATGAGCGCGGGCCGCTGATCCACGATCTGAGCCACGCGGCATTGCGCACCTACGACGTTGGCCGGATCCGGCCTGGGTCACGAACCGCCTCGCTGTTTCCGCAGCAGCGCCCGTGCGACGGAGCTCGCATTCCGACGCTGGCGGCGATCCTGGCGGCGCTGCCCGACGCGCGCTTCACGATCGAGGCGAAAACTGACCCGGGGCACCCGCAATGGACCGCGCCGCCCACGGACTTGACCGATGCCACGCTGGCTGTTGTCGATGCCGCCGGCGCCGCGGCCCGGGTCATCGTCGAGTCGTTCGACTGGCGCGTGCAACGGCACCTTCGGCGGACCCGGCCCGATATCACCTTGGCCTGGCTGACCTCGGCCGCGACCGTCGCGGATGCGGCCCTCTGGTGGGGCTATGACGCCTCCGGACGATCTGTGGCCGCGTGCGTCGCGGCTGAGGGCGGACCGATCTGGGCGCCCGACCACACCGACCTCACCGAGACGCAGGTTCACGAGGCTCATCGGCTGGGCTTGCTGGTGTTGCCGTGGACGGTGAACCAGCCGGCCGAGATGACCCGGCTGGTTGCCTGGGGCGTCGACGGATTGATTTCAGATCGCCCTGACCTGGCGCTGCGGCATCGCGCCCTGGTCCGATAGGCCCGGGACCGCTTGGCGGCTGGCCCATGCAACGCCGGGCGTTGCGGGCGGCGGCCTGTTGCGCGCCGGGCCATCGCATAGCGAGCCGAACCGTCGCATCATGCGCCGCACATCCTCGAAAAGCTGATCCGGGAAAGCTTTGCCAGTCTCAGCCAGGCGCTCGCCGGCACGCATCGACCGGCTGGTCGCCGGCCGCTGTGTGAAGCCTGTCCACGCCCGCTATCGCCGTCGGGTCTGCCGCCATCGCATCGACCGCCGCGCCGAGGTCGTGCCGCCGGGTCGCGACCCGGTTGATGGCGAGCTCATCGGCCGCCAGGAATCGATCGAAACTGTTGCGTGCGCAGCGTTTCGCGCGTTCGCAGCCGATGCCGATGCCGATGCCGATGCCGATGCCGATGCCGATGCCGGCCGGCGGCGCCGCAAACGACGGCAGGTGGGCGGGTCTCACGCGCCCGATCGAGATCTGCAAGCCCTCAGGGCCTCAGCACGACTTTGATGCAGCCGTCCTGCTTGTCACGGAATGTCTTGTACAGATCAGGGCCGTCCTCCAGAGGGGCGCGGTGCGTGATCACGAAGGAGGGGTCGATCTCACCCTTCTGCACCCGCTCCATCAGCAAGGGCAGGTAACGCTGCACCGGGGTCTGCGCCATGCGGAACGTCAGACCGCGATTGATGGCCGATCCCATGGGCACCTTATCGAGAAGGCCACCGTAAACGCCAACAATGGAGACGGTCCCGAAGTTGCGGCAGCAATGGATAGCCTGGCGCAGCACGTGCGGCCGATCGGTTCCCATGAAAGTGGCGACCTTGACCCTGTCGACCAGGGAATCGACACTGGCCGTTGCATCGGCCTCGCTTCCCACCGCGTCGATACAGGCGTCGGCACCGCGGCCGTCTGTCAGGTCCTGGATGCGGTCGTAGATATCCTCCTGCTTGAAATCCAGCGTCAGGGCACCGGCCTCGCGCGCCATCAGCAGGCGTTCGGGGACCGTGTCGATGGCGATCACCCGCTCTGCGCCGAGCAGGAAGGCGCTGCGAATGGCGAACTGACCCACGGGTCCGCAGCCCCAGATGGCGATCGTGTCACCCGGCTGGATGTTGCAAAAGTCAGCGGCCATGTAACCCGTCGGGAAGATGTCGGACAGGAACAGCACCTGGTCGTCGGTCAGCCCGTCCGGCACCTTGATCGGGCCGACGTCAGCGAACGGCACGCGCAGGTATTCGGCCTGGCCCCCGGCGTAGCCGCCCAACATGTGAGAGTAGCCGAACAGCCCGGCGGGCGAGTGGCCCCAGACCTTTTCGGCCTTGGCGCGATTAGGGTTGGATCGCTCACAGCCGGAAAAGAAGCCACGCCTGCAGAAGAAACATTCACCGCAAGAAATGGTAAACGGAACCACGACCCGGTCGCCGACCCTGAGTTTCGTATTCTCGGCACCGACCTCGACGACCTCGCCCATTGTCTCGTGGCCCAGCACGTCACCGTGCTCCATCGTCGGGATCATACCGTCGTAGATATGAAGATCGGAGCCACAGATCGCGCAGGAGGTAACTTTTATGATCGCATCCCGAGGATGTTCGATGCGCGGATCCGGCACCGTGTCGCAGCGAATACTGCCTTTGCCGTGCCAAGCCAGTGCTTTCATGATAATCAACCCTTTTTCGGCCACGCCAATCCAAGTGCCCAGAAAAGAACCGCGTTCCTCATGAGGCTCTCAAGACGGCGCGATCATCCGAAGCGGTGACCATCCCACACGCAAATCGGCCGCCATCCCGCAGGGGGGATATTCCAGGGCGATCATCCCGCACCCCCCAGGACGACCCGCCGCCAGGATGATCCACCCGCAGGACGATCCCCCCCCTCGGGACGATTCACCCTCAGGACGATCCACCCTCAGGGCAATCATCCCCAAAGGCGATCATCCCGCCAGAACGATCATTCCCCAGGGCGACGATACGAAGCGAGGGTCGATCCGAAGGCGACGATTTTGCCGGAGCGTTCATCTCCGCCGGCAATCATTCCGGGCGGTCCCACGAGGCCGTGATGCCCGGGCGATTGTTCTGGCCCCGTCACTCCGACGGATGGCGCCTCGCGGACGATCGCTGAGCATCCGCGTGACCGCCCGTCCGCGTGCCATACCTTAAACTCAGCGGCAACGGCCCGGGTGCCAGTAGCACCAACGTTCATGTCGGGGGCCGGGACCCGGCTCCTCGATAATGCACGCGGTCGAGGTGAAGGCGATCCCGAGCAGGAGAAGCAAGGTGACGACGCGGCGCATGAAGACTCCTTTCCGTGCAGTGGCGACATAAACGCACCAGGCGAGTCGCTGGATCCATTTGCAAGGCAGGCGGGGCGTGATCAGCGAGCGCGCTCTGTCCGCACCGCACCGGTCGGTAGCCACGGCACAGAGACCGGGGGAGCCCGCCAAGCCTGATGAGCCGGGCTTCCGTCGGCGCGCGGTTTCGCGCATGCTCCGGCGAATGTGCGGACGCTATGCCAGTTTTCTGCCCCCCGAACTGATCGCGCGCCTGTTCGGCACCAAGAATGCGTTGCCGAACCTGCGGCCGACCTGGAACATGGCGCCGACGATGGACGCGCCGGTGGTGCGTCGACATCCGGAAACCGGAGAGCGGCATCTCGACGCGCTGACGTGGGGTTTCGTTCCGGCCTTCACCAAGTCCCTGAAGGAGGCGCGTCGTCCGCCCAACGCGCGGTCCGAGACGGTCGCTGCCTCGGGCATGTTCCGTAACGCCTTCGCCAAGCGCCGGTGCATTGTGCCGGCCGCCGCGTTCTATGAGTGGCAAGCGGGTGCGGCCGGCAAAACGCCCTATGCGATTGCCAGGGCCGATGGGGATCCGATGGCATTCGCCGGAATCTGGGAGGGGTGGCGCGCGCCGGACGGCACCATCCTGCGCACCTTCGCGATTCTCACGACGGCCGCCAGCGCTCAGATGTCGGTGTTGCACGAACGCATGCCGGTGATTCTCGAGCAGGCCGACTGGCCAGGCTGGCTCGGTGAGGTCGAGGCTGATCCTGCCGCAATGCTGCGTCCGTCGTCAGAGGGCGTGCTGCGGATGTGGCCCGTCGACAAGCGGGTTGGCAACGTGCGTAACGACGGCCCGGAACTGCTTGCGGAAGCGGGTCCGGAACCTCCCGTGCTCGCGATCTGATATCCGCCAGCAGGATTGTTGCTGCTCGACGACGACCGGCAGCCGGTATTTCATTGATTTCGCGCGCAGCCGCCACACCAACCCTGCGCATCTGTTGATTTTGCGCCAGCCGCCACACCAACGCTACGCATCTGTTGATTTTGCGCGCAGCCGCGGCGCGGACCCCGTGCGCATACCAGGCGTGCGAACGCTGACCGCTACCGCATAACCAATGCTTCAGCCGCCTGGGTGGTGCTGGACACAGCGGCGGCCATCTGCCGGCGGAACCTGAGCAACGGAACCGCTCGGGCCCGGCGGCGCGAAGCCAGGCCGGAGCCAGAAAGTAGGCTGACGGACAGGGACC
>DASWON010000179.1:0-17773 GCA_036398735.1 Rhodopila sp. | reverse complement strand
GATCACCGCCGTTTGATCTGGCCCCCTATTCGGCCAAGCGCTTCGGCTGACCTATCCGGCTTATGCAAGCGCCGTTTCGCGGCTGAAGGCCTCCCGCGTCCGGCAGGACGGCACCCTCCCTGCCGCCGGCAGGGTCCGGGTCAGCGCCCCCTGCTCTGCACCGCGTTTCTGTCCAGCCGCTCCTCCAGGGCCGCGGTAAAGACCGGTTCCCAGCTCTTGATGTGGCGGCTGATCAGATTGCCGATGGCGTCGGTATCGCCCGCCTCAGCCAGATCGATCAGCTGATAATGCTCCTTCACTGACGCGACCTGGCGCTGTCGCCCCGCGGCGGACTCCATGCCGTAAAGGCGCATGCCGTCACGCAGCTCCATGACCATCCGCGTAAGCATGGGGTTGTTCGCCCGTGACACCAGAGCGAGATGGAAGGCCCGATCGGTTTCGATGTAGCCGCGGCCATCCTTGCGCTTCACCGCGGCGGCCACATCGTCGGCCAGCCGGCGCAACGCATCGGTATCGGTCAGGCGCTGTTCCGCCAGACGCAGCATGGCGAAACGTTCCAGCAGCTCGCGCAGCGCGAAGCCATTGCGGAGATCGTCGAGCGACGTCGCCTCGACGCGGAAGCCGCGGTTGCGCACCGGTGCAATGAGCCCGTTGTGGCTCAGTTCCAGCAAGGCTTCGCGCACCGGCGTGGTCGAGACGCCCATTTCCTCGGCCAGTGTCGGAACCGAGTACATGGTCCCCGGTCCACTGTGGCCTGAGACGATGTCGCCGCGCACGCGCTGCAGGACCATGTCGCGCAGGCTGGTGAATGCATCGTTACGAGAGCCCTCCAAGGGGGATCCTTTCAGCCGTTGAATTTTTCGATAGCCGTTGAATTTCCGGCCACGGCGATATTACGCGCCTTGCACCGCCGTGTCACGCGTGTTAGTAGCGCGCTACACACCATGGTAGTGTGTCACACGCCACCTGACGGTTCCCGCGTCGCCCATAATGGAGGTCACGATGATCGACGATGCCCTGAAACGCTGGCTCTGCCTTGGCTGCGGCTTTTCCTACGACGAGGCGCTCGGACTACCCGAGCACGGGATCGCCCCGGGAACGCGCTGGAGCGAAATCCCCGAAGACTGGTGCTGCCCTGACTGCGGAACGCCAAAGTTACGTTTCGAGATGGTTGAGATCGCCTACGCGCCCGGCCAGCCGGTTATTCACAGTGCTGTGCGCCAGTAACGTTTACAACACGAGGTTCCCAATGACCCAGTCTTTCGTTCTGCGCGCCGAGCAGCGCGGCTTCAACAGGATCGTCTCCAGTGGAGCAACCGCCAGCTATGTCGGCGGCCATCCGGACGCGTTCGTTACGCGCTGGTCGAGTTTTAACTTCCATGACTATCAGGAGGGCCGGCCGGGCTTCGGCCGCATCCGGGTGTTCGGTGATGAGACCTTCAACAGTCCCGGATGCAGCTACAGCATGCACCGGCACCATAATTTCATTATTTGTGCGTTCGTGCTGGCAGGAAAGCTGATGCACCTCAACACGCTGGGCAACGTCGAGGAACTGCGGCCCGGCGACTTCTATGTCTTCTCAGCCGGTTCGGGCGGATTTCACGAAGAGCTCAACATGCAGTCCGAGCCGATGCAGGCGCTGTATTTGTGGATGCTGCCCGACCGCCTGCTGCTGCCGCCGTCGTACGGATCGGCCCGCTTCGATCCGGCCGCCGGAAACAATCGGATCACCACGCTGATCGGATCATCCGACGATGCCGCGCTGTCGATGCCGCAGGATGCCAAGGTCTCACGTCTGGTCAGCAGCACGCCCGGCACTTACCGGTACGCCATGAAGTCGCGCGCCCACGGCGTCTATGCATTCGTCATCGAAGGCGAGATGCGGTGCGATGCGGCCCTGCTGGGCCGGCGCGACAGCAAGGCGGTCTGGGACGCCGACGAAGTCGTCTGCCAGACCGGGACCGGCACCACCGACGTGCTGTTTGTCGAAACGATTATGTAATTCGTACGCAGTGAGGGCGGCAACCGCGCCGCGGGCGCCCTCTCCAGGCACAGGAGAATGACCAATGCCGATCATGCAAGTACACTATTCTGAGGCCACACTCGACCACGCCCGAAAGGCGGCTCTGGCACAACGTCTGACCGATGTTCAGATCGCGATGGAGGGCGGCGCCAACACGCCAGGCGGGCGCGCGTTTGCCTGGGTGGTCTTCTTGCCCATCCGGCAGGGCGACTGGTGGGTCGGCGGGCGCCCCGACGACGCACCGATGGCCGGCTCCGGCCGGTTCCTGATCCGGGTGACCATCCCCGAGGGCTACATGGACGTGACGCGAAAGAAAGTGGTGCATGCCGCCGTCAACGCCGCGGTTGTCGAGGCCATGGGCGTCGGCCACGGCGACCCGGCCCCCGCCATTCAGGTCATTCTCGACGAGGTAACCGAGGGAAACTGGGGGGCAGGCGGCCGCACGATCAGCCTGCAGGCGATCGCCGATCAGGTCGGCCTGCCGAAGGACGGGGAGCGGTTTCGCTGGGTGCGGGCTTATTTCGATGCCAAGGCACGGCAGTTCGCTGCCGCCGGCTATCCGGCGGGCACCGGCGGGCTGATGGATGGCCGAGCCGACGGATCCCAACCGGCAACTCGGCCCGGAGCGGCTTCGGCCGCCCGCATCGGTGCCTGAGGCCGCGTTGCGGTGGCCGCGCCGCCATTCCGCGCCGCCTTTCTGGGGCGGCGCGGCCATCGTCAGGATTGGCGTCATGTTCCGATTGTCGACCCAGCGTTGCCGGATGCGCGCGCTTTGGACGCCCCACGCGGCCAAAGCAGCAACCTGGGTCCCGCAGCTTTCGGCGTGCGGGTCGTGGATCACCGGATCGGCATTCGCGCGCATGCTCGCTTGCCAGTAATGACGCGGGACGCCGATCGCACGACGTTACGCGTTAGCGAGGCCCTGATTTTCTGTCCACAGCGTCAGAAACTGATTCCGGCCGGCGCCCGTAGGTTCCCCACCTCGGGGCGCCGCCACCCGTGGGGCGGCTGTCCGCTGGAACGGCGCCCCTCCAGAACGGCGCCGCTCTGGGACAGCGCCCCCCTGGAACAGCGCCCCTCTGGGACAGCGCCCCTCTGGGACAGCGCCCCCTCTGGACAGCGCCCCCTCTGGGATAGCGCCACGAACAGCATCGGGCGGCCCCGGGTCTCGACCACCGGCGATCAATCACGTCCGAAAATGGCCAGACAGCCCCAGTCTCCCCTGTCTATTGTCCGCGCGATCCAGCAGAAAGTGCCGGGATGAGCCGAGTGATCCCACCATCCGTCCGCGATTCCACTGCCGATGCAGGCGCGCGGTTCGCCTTCGACCCCGATCCCGATCCCGGCTCCTGCGGGACGATCACGCTCGACCTGGACCACGACGCCTGCTACCGCGCGATCGCCGTTCGCGACGCCCGCTTCGACGGCCGCCTGTTCACCGGCGTCAAGACCACCGGCATCTACTGCCGCCCGATCTGCCCGGCCCGCACGCCACGCCCGGAGAACGTCGTCTTTTTTCCGACCGCGGCGGCGGCGCACGAGGCCGGCTTTCGTCCCTGCCTGCGCTGCCGGCCGGAAACCTCGCCCGACCTCGGCGCCTGGCGCGGTGCCTCCAACACCGTGTCGCGCGCGCTGGCCCTGGTGGAGATGGGTGCACTCGATGAGGGCTCGGTCGATGCCCTCGCCAGCCGGGTCGGCGTGGGCGAACGGCAATTGCGCCGGCTGTTCCAACAACATCTCGGTGCCTCGCCGATCGCGGTCGCGCAGAGCCGGCGCGTGCTGCTGGCCAAGCAGTTGGTCCACGAGACCCAGCTGCCGATGACCGAGGTGGCCCTCGCGGCCGGCTATGGCAGTCTCCGCCGGTTCAACGACACCTTTCAGACGCTGTTCAAGCGCCCGCCCACCGCGTTGCGCCGCGCGGGCGGCCTGGACGTGTCCGCCGGACCGAACGGCGAGATCAGCCTGCTGCTGCGCTACCGGCCGCCCTACGATTGGCCCGCCATGCTGGGTTTCCTGCGCAAACGGGCCATCCCCGGCGTCGAGAGCGTCGAGGGTGACGTGTACCGGCGGACGATCGGCCTGGACGGGCAGCAGGGCACCGTCACGGTACGGCCGGCCGCCGGCTCCGCGCGAGCCCAGGCCGACGGCGGCAGCGGGCTTCATGCTCTGAGCGCGACCGTGCGCTTCCCGCACCTGGCCGCCCTGCCCCGGATCATCGCCCGTCTGCGTCGGGTGTTCGACCTCGCCGCCGATCCCGATGCGATCGCGCTGCAACTGGTGAAGGATCCAGCGCTCGCCCCGCTGGTCGCCGCCCGCCCCGGCCTGCGGGTGCCCGGCGCCTGGGACGGATTCGAACTGGCGGTGCGTGCGGTGCTCGGCCAGCAGATCACGGTGCCGGGTGCGATCCGCCTGGCCGGCGCGCTGGTGGCCCGCTTCGGTGCGGCGCTGCGCGAGCCGGACGGCGCACTGACCCACGTGTTCCCCGATCCCGCCGCACTGGCCGGCGCCGATCCCGCCTCGCTCGGGATGCCGCGCAGCCGGGGCGCCGCGCTGCTGGCCGTCGCCGCGGCGGTGGTCGCGGACCCGCACATCTTCTCCGCCGGACGAAGCCTCGAGGAGGCGGTCGCCCAGCTGCGCGCGCTGCCCGGGATCGGCGAATGGACCGCCCAGTACATCGCGATGCGGCAACTGCGGGAGCCGGATGCGTTTCCCGCCGCCGATATCGGGCTGATGCGGGCGATGGCGAACGCCGAGGGCGTGCGTCCAACGGCCAACGCGCTGCTGGCCCGCGCGGAGACGTGGCGGCCATGGCGGGCGTATGCGGCACAGCATTTGTGGAGCGGAACATGAGCGACACTCGTTTCTTCACCGAGAATTTCGTGACCCCGACCGGCACGATGCTGCTGCTGACCGACGGAGATGAACAAATTCGTGCGCTGGACTGGGACGATTATGCCCCACGCATGCATCAGTTGCTGCGACTGCAGTACGGCCGCGTTCGGTTGGACGCAAGAGACGGAATTTCAGCAGCACGGCGCGCCATCGAAGCCTACTTCGACGGCATTCTGACGGCGCTTGACAGCCTGCCGGTGAAGACCGCCGGGACCGCGTTTCAACGGACGGTTTGGGCGGCGTTGCGAACCATCCCGATCGGCGCGACCACAACCTATGGCCGGCTGGCCGCCCAGCTAGGCCGGCCGAAGGCGATGCGGGCCGTCGGCATGGCCAACGGATCCAACCCGATCAGCATCATTGTCCCGTGCCACCGGGTGATCGGCGCGAACGCCTCGCTGACCGGATACGGCGGCGGCCTGGCGCGCAAATACTGGCTGTTGCGGCACGAGGGCGCCTTGCCCGCGCAGGCACCCGAACACCGGCCACGGCAACTGCGCCTGGAGGGGATCGCGATGCCGGTGCCGAATCCCGGCTAGCGGCCGCTATGTCGTCTCGCCGGTCGCGGCCGGCTCGATTCCCCGATGGCGCCGCCTCCCCTGCCACCCCCTGCCTCGACATCCCCCGCCTCGGCATCCCCCGCCCTGAGGTCGGCCGCCGCTGCCATCCGCCGCCCTGACATCGGCCGCGCTGACATCGACCGCCCTGACATCGGTCGCCCCGTCACATTGCCCGCCGTGACATCCGCCGCCCTCGTCACATTGCCGGCTTTGTCACTTTGCCCACGCTATGATCGCCGCGGCCTGGACTGGATTGGCGGATCCGGCCAGCCTGCCAATGAAAGCAATCTCGGCCAACCGGCCCGCGGGGGGATCTCCATGCTGACGCGACAGACGGACTACCACGCTCTCTACCGGAATTTTGTCTGGCCCATGCCGGCTCGCTACAACATCGGCGTCGACACCTGCGACAAGCATGCCGACGGAACCGGCCGCCTGGCGCTGATCTCGGTCAACGAGACCGGAGCCGCGACCGAACTCTCGTTCGACCATTTTCGCCAGCAGTCCAACCGGTTCGCCAACGCCTTGGTCGCGCATGGCTTCCAACGCGGCGACCGGTTGGCCATCCTGCTGCCGCAGTCGCCGGAGACCGCCATTGCGCACCTCGCGGCGTTCAAGGCGGGCCTGATCTCGGTCCCGCTGTTCACGCTGTTCGGCGAGGACGCGCTGCGGTTCCGCCTGTCCGACAGCGGCGCCCGCGGCATCGTCACCGACCTGAGCGGCGTGGAAAAGCTGCAGGCTCTGCGCCCGTTGCTGCCGGACCTGGAGCGCGTCTACGTCATCGGCGCGGATCAAGGCAGCGGCGACACGCTGTCCTTCGCCGCGACGCTTGAGCATGCGTCCGATCGTTTCATATCCGTCGCTACCGGGCCGGATGATCCGGCGCTGCTGGTCTACACCTCCGGCACCACCGGCAACCCCAAGGGCGCCCTGCACGCGCATCGTGTCCTGCTCGGCCACCTGCCCGGTGTCGAACTGCCGCAGGACTTCTTCCCGCAACCGCATGACCGGTTCTGGACACCGGCCGACTGGGCCTGGGTCGGCGGCTTGCTCGATGTGCTGCTGCCGGCCTGGCACCATGGCGTGCCGGTGGTCGCGCATCGCGCCCGCAAGTTCGACCCGCTGGAGGCGGTGGACCTGATCACCCGCCATCGCATCCGCAACACGTTCCTGCCGCCAACCGCCCTGAAGCTGATGCGCATGGCCAACGTCCAGCCGCCGAAGCCCGGCCTGCGCAGCATCGGCAGTGGTGGCGAGACCCTGGGCGCCGAACTGCTGGACTGGGCGCATGGCGCATTCGGGGTGACGCCGAACGAGTTCTACGGCCAGACCGAATGCAATCTGGTGGCCGGCAACAACGGCACGCTGTTCCCGATCCGGCCAGGCTCCCTCGGCCGCGCGATCCCGGGGCATGACGTGGCAATCGTGGACGACGACGGACAGCCTGTGCCGGCCGGACAGCCGGGCGTTATCGCGGTGCGGCGGCCCGACCCCGTGATGTTCCTCGGTTACTGGAACAACCCGCAGGCGACGGCCGCCAAATACGCCGGCGACTATCTGCTGACGGGGGACCTCGCGCGCCTCGACGAGGACGGATACCTCTGGTTCGCCGGTCGGTCCGACGATCTGATCACCAGCGCGGGCTACCGCATCGGTCCGGGCGAGATCGAGGACTGCCTGATCAGACACCCAGCGGTCAGCATGGCCGCGGTCGCCGGCATCCCCGACCCGGTGCGCACCGAGGCGGTAAAGGCCTGGATCGTGCCACGGCCCGGCGTGACCGCCTCGCCCGAACTGGCGCAGGAGATCCAGGAGTTCGTGAAGAGCCGACTGGCGGCGCACGAATACCCGCGTCACGTGGCGTTCGTGGACGAACTGCCGATGACCGCGACGGGCAAGATCATCCGCCGGCAGTTGCGCGAACGCGGGTAGCGTCGGGCGACGCCAACCGGCCGAGGCGGACGGCGGGTGGTGGAACTCTGCCGGAGCCAACCGTCTAACCCGCCCGCGAGCCATCGAACCGGCGGGCCGATTCATCCTGCGCCAAGCGAAGCGAGCGTTCGAACCGGACCACGAGCTCGCGGAAGCAGACGACGTCCGGGGACAGAGACGGCGAAGGCACGCGGCCCGGCAGGTCCGGCGCCAGCGGCGCAAGCTGACGGCGAAAATCGTCGACATCCACGGTTCGGGAAGCGATAGGCTGCGGCAGCAACCGACGGAGCCCGGCGATGGATTTCATCTGCTATCTGCACGAGGGCTGGCAGCCGCTGATCCGCCCCGCGGAGCCGACACGGGCGTGGCTGGACGCGACATCCGAGGCCTTCGCATACCGTTGCCTGCCGCTGAACATCGCCAACGCCCATGGCTGGGAGATCCTGACACCCGCCGGGTTCTGGGCTTACTGGCGAGGCGGCGCCGGGACGGCCGATGTGATCATCCGGCCGGATACCGATATGCCACCCGCCTCCGCGCCGGTCTCGCTGTTCGGACAGGCGACGTTGACCCTGCACATCCAGGGCCTGTTCCGCACACCGCCTGGCTGGGACCTGCTCGTCGGCGGGTCCCCCAACAGCGCCAAGGAGGGTATTGCGCCGCTGTCCGGCGTCATCGAAACTGACTGGTCGCCGTACACCTTCACGATGAACTGGCGCTTCCTGCGGCGCAACCACTGGGTGCGGTTCAACGCCGGCGAGCCGATCTGCTTCATCCAGCCGGTGCAGCGCGGTGCGCTGGAGCAGATGAACCCGAAGTTCGTCCCGCTGAACGACAACCCCGATGCCGCCCGGCAGTTCGACGAGTGGAGCCGCTCACGCAACGCCTTCCAGGCCGAGGTCGCGGAACAAGCGCCCACGTCGGGTTCGCAGCAGTGGCAGAAGCGCTACTACCGGGGCCGGGATATGGACGACAAGCCCGGCGCCCCCGACCACCGCTCCCGCCTGCGGCTGAAGCCGTTCGTGCCCGGCACGCCGGACGTCACGACGACCCGGACGATGCAGATCGACCCGGACCGGCTGGAGGCGGCGATCGCCGGTCTGGCGGCGTCGGTCCGCGACGGCACGCCGTTCGATGCCGCAAAGCTGGTCGAAGCCGGCTTGCCGCCCGCGCTCGCGGAACGGATCGGTCGCGCAGCCCGGCCGCCGGTCAAGGCTTGAAGCGAACGGACGACGGGCGACGCTGCAATCCCGCCATCCGGGTCTGTGATCTCCACCGGAGCGATAGCAGAGAGGAGGCCGTGCCATGTGTGGCTGGTCGCCCCCGTTGCCGCAGCCAATGACCATGAATGCAGGCGCATCGTTTCCTCGATGCATCGGTATGCGGCCACGCATTCGCGGCATGTCTGCCCAGCCCCTGCATCACGTGAAGATCGAGTCAGATCCTTGGCGTTCCGCCGGACTCGATCCCATATCCAGGGCACGGCGACGAGTCAATGCGATAAGGACAAGCCTCGCCGCCATGCATGCTTATGCAACGCGAGGAGATCAGGCAATGAAGATGATCGGTGCTGTTGCTCTTGGCGCGGTTGCTCTGATGGCAGCGACGGCCGCCACAGCTCAGGCGCAGAATCCACAAGTTCCGGATTCCACGCTCTTTTCCAGGGCCCCGGCGGCTCCGCCGGCATCGCTGCAGGCGCAAAGCCAGCCGCGTCCGCTGTTCACGATCGGCGGCCTGGAGGTTCATCTGTGGGCGCCCGTGGAATCGCCCTACAACGCCAACATGAACCGCAACCAGGCGGCCAATCCATTGTGGGAGGCCGGACAATAACGGGAGGGAGGCGACACGGGAATCCGGCTCGCCGGGTCTGCCAGTCGCCTTCTGCCAGTCGCCTGTAGAATGGGTCCCGCCGACGGCGGTCGTTGTTGATGCCGTGCGACGCCGGGATGTGATTCCCGCGAGCAGGAAGTATTTCCGAGAACAGGCCATGTCAGGATGACAGGCCATGTCAGGATGACGGTGGGACGCGCGGCGGACCGCAGAGACCTCGGCGGATCGCAAGTACCCGTGGCGGCACTTTCATGATGCGGCGCCTCGAGGGTCGGCCGAAACGGCCCGGACCGCGTTACACCGGCCCCTTCAAGACCGACTCTCGGCGTGTCGTGGCCGGGCTTGGCCTGGTCATCCACGGCTTTGATGCCGGGCCCGGACAGACATGGACGGTCGGACATCGACGGTCGGAACCGGTCGGCCATGACGCAGAGCCGTTGTCGTCCCAGGCCACGGTCGATCCTGCCGCCTGGTGGTAGCAGCTGACCGGAACGCCGGCGGCGGAATTGGCCGTTGTATCATCGCCGGGCGCTCACGGAGCGGCGGACGCGGTCCGGCGCTCACCTTCAGGCCCCGGCTTCAGCGCCCATCTGCAGCGCCCGTCTGGAGCGCCGGCCGAGCGGATCGATTTGTCCCTCAATCAGTTTCTCCCTCAAGGGCGATGGCTCTCTTGAGCCTCGCTGATGGCGCGTTCCCATTGGGTGCACCCGATGGTGCGATGGTGTTTCGGGCCCGTTTCGACAGCGCCGGCCGCGGGAGCGTTCAGCGCCGGCGTGATGCCGATCGGCCTCGCTATTGCGGTCGTCGCGCGCTAGACAACATGCCTATACACATACAAATCGGACGACACCCCCCGAATGCTGCAAATCGATGACCTCGTGTTCAACGCCTGGGGACGGCGGTTCTTCGACCATGCCAGCGTCCTAGTGCCAGCCAATGCCAAGGTCGGGCTGGTCGGCCGCAACGGCGTCGGCAAGTCCACCCTGTTCAAGCTGATCCTGGGCGACCTGACGCCGGATGGCGGCGCGATCAGCCTGCCCAAGGCCGCCCGCGTCGCCAGCGTCGATCAGGAGCATCCGGCCACGCCGGTCAGCCTGCTCGACACCATCCTCGCGGCCGACGAACAGCGGGAGGCTCTGCACGCCGAACTGGAGACCGCGGAGCCGGAGCGGATCGCCGACATCTACGCCCGGCTGATGGAGATCGATGCCGATCGCGCGCCCGCCCGAGCCGGCGAAATCCTGGCGGGACTGGGCTTCTCCACCGCCGATCTGGCGCGCCCGATGTCGGAGTTTTCGGGCGGCTGGCGCATGCGTGTCGCCCTGGCCGCCGCGCTGTTCGCCGAACCCGACCTGCTGCTGCTGGACGAACCGACCAACTACCTCGACCTCGAGGGTGCCATGTGGCTGGAGGCGAGGCTGCGGAAATACCCGAACGCCGCAATCATCATCAGCCACGATCGCGAATTGCTGAACAACTCGGTCGACGCGATCCTGCATCTGCAAGGCGGCAAGCTCGAGCTTTACGCCGGCGGCTACGACGACTTCGAAAAGCGCCGGGCCGAGAAAGCCAGGCTGCTGTCGGCGTTCGCAGCGAAACAGGAGGCGGAGCGCGCGCATCTGCAGAGCTTCGTGGACCGGTTCCGCGCCAAGGCCAGCAAGGCGGCACAGGCACAGTCGCGTATGAAGCGGCTGGCCAAGATGGAACCCGTCTCCGCCACGATCGAGGAGCGCGTGGCGCCGTTCCGCCTGCCTTCCCCGACCCGGCCCCTGGCACCTCCGCTGATGGGGCTGGAGGCGGCAGCGGTCGGGTATGGCGATGAACCGGTGCTGCGCAATCTCAATCTGCGGCTCGACGTGGACGACCGGATCGGCCTGCTGGGCGTCAACGGTGCCGGAAAGTCCACATTCGCGAAAATGGCCGCCGGCGCGCTGGCTCTGCAATCCGGCCACATGACCCGTGAGCGCCGCATCAAGGTCGGCTGGTTCCATCAGCATCAGATCGAGGCACTCGATCCATCCGACACGCCGCTCGACATCATCCGGCGGGAACGTCCGGACGACAGTGAAACCGCGCATCGCTCCCGCCTCGCGGGCTTTGGCATCGGGTTCGAAAAGCAGGCTACCACGGTGGAGAACCTGTCAGGCGGCGAGCGAGCGAGGCTGCTGCTGAACCTGGTCGCGATGGCCGCGCCGCATCTGCTGATCCTGGACGAGCCGACCAACCATCTGGATATCGACAGCCGCCGCGCCCTGCTGGATGCGCTGAACGAGTATCAGGGGGCGGTGATCCTGATCACCCATGACCGGTCGCTGATGGAACTCGTGGCTGACCGCCTCTGGCTTGCGGCCGACGGGACGGTGAGACCATTCGACGGCGACATGGACGACTACGCGCGTTTTGTGTTGGATCGTGCCAAAGGCGGCAGCGCACCGGGCCAACTGCGCGGCAACAAGGGGAAGCGCGTGAAGAAGGCTGCCTGACACGCGGGATGTGCGGCCCATCGGTCGTTGGCGGCTGAAGCGTGAGACCACGGCCGGCGCGGGGACAGCGGTCCTGTGGCTGCTGATCCCGGCGAGTGCCGAGACGTGCGGCCATGGCACCACCGGGCTGGCGCGGTTCTGGCGGCGGCAGCTGCTCGATTTCCTCGCCGCGACCCCGCGCAGGACGATGTGATCCCGACGTCCGCGGGCGCCGTCGCCACGAGATCGGCAGACGATGCACCCGGAAAGTCCCGGACGACGGCGCCGTGCAAGCGCCGGCCAGGTCCGTCGTCACGACACCACCGGACTATGCGGTCGCGAGGTTCTCAGACGACCCCGAGGTGCACTGCGTGTCGTCATCGGAAATCCCACGTCCCCAAGGTCGCCGATATGCCGACGCGGTTACCCACGGCGCGGCAGCAAGGCGAGCGGCACAGCAGGCGGCCAGTCACCACGCGATGTCGCCGGACTGGACATCGGCAGCACGCACGGACAAGATTAATCAAAGGACTAGGGAGAGCAACGATGCGGTTTGGGCTATTCGGCGCCGCGCAGGCGCAACGCGGCGGACCGGACGTGGACAGCGCGGCCGGATTCAACGACTACATCGAATACCTCATCGAGGCCGAGGCGCTCGGCTACCACAGCTCCTTCATCGTCGAGCACCATTTCACCGGCTTCGGCCAGGTTTCGGCGACGCTGAACCTGCTGAGCTGGATCGGTGCCAAAACGAACACGTTACGCCTCGGCACCGCGGTGCTGGTCTTGCCATGGCACAACCCGGTGCTGCTCGCCGAACAGGCGGCGACCGTCGATCTGCTGTCCGGCGGGCGGCTGGATTTCGGTATCGGCAAAGGTTACCGCCACAACGAATTCGTCGGCTTCCGGATCCCGATGGAGGAAGCCGGGGCTCGATTCGAAGAATCCATCGACATCATCACGAAATCCTGGGTCTCGAACGAGCGGTTCTCGTTCCACGGCAGGTTCTGGCAGTTCGACGACATCATCGTCGAGCCGCCGACCAACCAGAAGCCGCACCCGCCATTCTGGCAGGGCGCCGGTCATGCCGACAGCATCCGCAAGGTCGCCGCGCGCGGACATAATCTGCTGCTGGACCAGTTTGCCTCGATCGACGAAACGATCAGTCGTTTCAATACGTACAAGGCGGCGATGCTGGCCAACGGGTTCGGCTTCGACCCGTCGCAGGTGGGCGTGGCCCGCGCCTTTTTCGTTGCTGATACCGCGGAAGAAAAGGCCGCCGCCGTTGACCGGCGAATCACCGCTCAGCGCCGGCTGCATGCGATCAGCCAGCGGCCGGACGGCAACAACACGGCCAGCATCATGGCATTCTCGGACACCCGCGAGGCCAGCGAGGAGAGCGCGCTGTATGGCACGCCGGATGAGATCTGCCGCAAGATCGAGCGCCTGCAGGCCCAGGGCGTCGAGTACATCCTGCTGAACGGCGGCGGCACCTCACGGCAGAACCTACAACGTTTCGCCAAAGAAGTGATGCCGCATTTTCGCTCGGGAGATTCCTCCCGGACCGTCGCGGCGGAGTGATGGTGCCATGACTGAGCGGGTGGCGATCGTAACGGGTGGACTGCGCGGCCTGGGGCGCGGCATGACCATGGGCCTGGCGGCGTCCGGTGTGCGGGTGCTGGCCGTCGGGCACCTCCCCGAGGATGTCGCGGCAATGCAGGGGATGCCAAACGTGCGTCCGATGGTGGCCGACCTGCGTTCCCCCGAGGCGTGCGACCGTGTCATGGCGGAGGCGATCGCCGCGTTCGGGCGGCTCGACATCCTGGTGAACAACGCCGGCCTGACCTTCACCTATATCGATCCGGAACGCTTCCGCCGCGACAGGCCGCGGAAGTTCTGGGAGGTGAAGGACGAGGTGATCCAGAACGTGATGGACACCAACTATGTCGCGGCCGATCAGATGACGCGCCGGGCGGCGGCCATCCTGGTCAGGCAAGGATGGGGGCGCATCATCAACGTCACCACCAAGCTTGAAACCATGACCATGCATGGTTCGATACCGTACGGATCATCCAAGGCGGCGCTGGAGATGGCCACCGAAGTCTGGGCGATGGAGATCGCCGGGACCGGTGTGACGGTGAACATCGTCAATCCCGGCGCGGGGGCGAACACGCCCGGCATGGCGCAGGAAATGCGCGACTGGAGCCGCGAGGGCACCAGACCGCGACTGGTTGAACCGGATGAGATGGTGCCGCCGCTGCTCTATGTCGTTTCGACGGCAGCCGATCGGGTGAACGGATATCGTTTCGACGCATTGACGTGGGACCCCGGGTTGCCGGCGGCCGAGGCTGCGCGCCACAACGGCCGGCCGGCGGGCTTCGTTCTGCGGCCGCAGGATCAGGCCGCGTTTCCGGGCTGACCGGCGCCGATCAGGGACGCCGGTGCGTGAACCGGCCGGCGGCGTCGCCAGGGACGAGCACGTCAACGAGCGACGACGTGCACCTTCGGACGCGGCAAGACCGCAAGTCGTGGGCGGCTCTGGTGACGCCCGCTCAAGACGCCGCCTCCCGGCATCACGGTACTGCGGCACGACCGGTTCTCCAGCGACCGCTGGTACGCGACACCGGCGACGGCGGCTGTCCAGCGCGGAGTATCGTGCGGATGTGCGCGGAGTATCGTGCGAATGTGCGCGGAGTATCGTGCGGATGTGGCAGCGGTCGACCGTGAGCCGCCGCCGGTCACTGCCGAACATGCCTGCCCGTTGTCTTGCGAGACCGGCCTGCGGGTCGTCCGCCGCGACGTGCGATCGCTGCCCGACGCAGGGCTTGGGGTCCCGATCATCATCGGGCATCACTTACCTGGCCGAAACGAATGGTTACGCCGCGCGTGCGCCAGGCCTGGCGACCGCCTCCAGGTTCCGCCCGCTGGTTTCGTGCGCCATCAGCAGGGTCAGCCCGGATGAGGTGAACTGGAAGGCGGCCATCAGCCCCCATACCCAGATCAGATTGTCGGCGCTGATCAGAATCCCCGCGACGATCGGCGAGACCATGCCGCCGAACCGCCCCCATCCCATGGCGATCGCCGCGCCCTTGCCCCGAATGCGCACCGGGTAGACCTCAGGCGTATAGACGGTCATTGCGAGGGATGCGACATCGGCGAAGAACCCATACACCATGGCCGTCACCAGGAGCGCGGTCTCGGTCGTTGCCTGGGTGAACATCAACGCCGCCATGCCGGCAACGCCATAGCCGATGACGATCAGCGCCTTGCGGCCGAACAGATCGATCAGGCCGAATGCGCAGACCCGGCCGACAACCGACGTTCCGGCAACGATAAACGTATAGGTCAGCGACCGGGTCAGATTGATATGGTAATAGGTCGCGAAGATCGACGGCAGCCACACGCTGAACGCGGTCGCCGCGAATCCGGAACAGAACCACATCAGCCAGGTATGCGCGACACGCCGGGCGTACGCCGCCGTGAACAGATCGCCGAACGTCGCCTCCCGTTCCGGCTCCACCACGGGCAGCGCGGTGAGTTCCTCGCGTGCCCGGGCAATTGTTGCCTCATCGACCCCGACATAGCGCAGCGACGCGCGTGCCGCCTCATGCCGCCCCCGGTCGGCGAGCCAGCGCGGCGATTCCGGAACACCGCGGCGAATGAACCAGACCAGCACGGCCGGCAGCGCACCGAGCGCGAACAGCCACCGCCAGCCGAAATTCGGCACGATCGCGAGGCCGGCGCCGGCCGCGGCGAAGATGCCGATCGGCCAGCACAGCGGCAGCATCGCGCTGACCCGGCCACGGATGCGCGCGGGCGCATATTCCGCCACCAGCGCCTGATCGATCGGCACCATGCCGCCCAGCCCAAGGCCGGTCAGGAACCGGGCGCCGATCAGAAAGCCCAGTGACATCGACAGGCCGGCGATCCCGGTGCACACCGAGAACAACAGCACCGTGGCCGCGAACACCACGCGCCGTCCCCAGCGATCCGCGACCCAGCCCCAGAACCAGGATCCAAGCCCCATGCCGGCCAGCGCGGCCGAGCCGATGAGGCCGAGTTGCTTGGGATCGAGCCCGAACTCCTGGCGGATGACCGGCAGCGCATAGGAAACGATCACGATGTCGAACGAGTCGAAGAAAAAGCCCGCCGCGGCCACAGCAATGATGAAGATCAGGGCTGGATTCAACGTGGTCTTGTCGATCGCCCGCCCGATCAGTTCCGGAGTCAGTTTCGACGCCTGATTCATTTGTTTTCATTTCCTCCCGCAGTTCAGCGTCTCGTAACAGTCGGGGATGACTTCGACCGCGGGCTGTGTCCGTGGCGACCCGGTGTGTCCGGGTCCGCTGCCCTGACATGCGTCTCTGCCGGCGACGCCAGAGATGCAAGCCAGCGGGTCGGCGCCACACGGGCTGTCGCGGTCCAACGCCGGCATGCTCTACCGGAGCAGCTATTCCGCGACCGCCGGCGCGCCCTTCAGTTCCCGGTCGATCTCCTCGATGGACCGGCCTTTCGTTTCGATGCCAAGGAAGAAGTAGACCGCCCCCGCCAGAACGAACCAGCTTGCGAGATACAGGAAGGCCGGCTGGATCGCGTCCAGCGTCGCCTCCGGCTTCACGACGTTGGAACTGCCGACCACCAGCGCCAGGCCGAGTGGGCCGATGACTTTGCCGATGCCGCCGAAGCCGTAGGCGCTACCCATGCCGGAGGTGCGCAGATGCGACGGCCAGACCTCGGCCGCATAAGGTCCCACAACAGCGAACCCGCCATCGGCAAAGAAGAACGCGACGATCAGCAGCAGCCAGAACGCTGAAACGCCGAATATCATGTCGCTGTGGTAGATCCCGGCCAGCGCAATGAACAGCGCCGCGCCGAAGCCCAGCAACCCGCCCGCATTACGCCGGCCCATCCGCTCCGACAGCCAGGAGAACGAGAACCGGCCGACCACGCCGCCGGCGGTCAGGCCGATCATCGCCTTGGATGCATCGGCCGGCGAGACATGCAGGATCAGCACGAACAGCGTCGGCGCCCAGAGCGTCACGCCGTACACTCCGGTCTGCGCGCCCAGGTTACCGAACCAGGAGACGATCAGGCTGCGCGGATACCTGAACAGGTCGCGGTAGTTGCTGGGTGTCACCTGGTATTCCTGCGGGGTTGGATCCGGCAGCTGCCGCGGGTCCATTTCCAGCGCCCACGCGAGCGACTTCTTTGCCTCTGCGACGCGTCCCTGGCGCAGCAGCCAGCGCGGCGATTCCGGCACCCACATCCGCACCACCAGCACCGCCAGGGCCGGCAGCACACCCGCCGCGAACAGACCGCGCCAGCCGACCGCGGGGGCCAGATAGGCGCCGAACAGGCTGCCGATCATCACGCCGATCGGAATGAACGCGGTGACCAGACCGCCGATGAAGCCGCGCTTGGAGGCCGGCATGAATTCCTGCACCAGCGGCAGGTCGACGCAATAAAGGCCGCCGACGCCGAAGCCCACCACTGTCCGGAGCAGCGTCAGGTAGATCCAGCCCCCGTCCGGCGTGAAATACAGCGCACCGGTGGCCAGCGAGAAATTCAGGATCGTCAGGTTGAACACCGGCCGGCGGCCGATCTTGTCCGCCATCCATCCCCAGAACGCGGCCCCGAACATGGCGCCGATCCCCGAGGAGAGCAGAACGATCGCGGACTGCAGGAATGTGAGCTTCCACGGTCCGACCACGAAGGCGAGAACGAAACCGATCAGGAAGTAGTCGAAGAATTCGAGCATATCGCCCAGGATTGCGGCGGTTACGATACGCTTCTGGTTGCTCGTGAGCGACCGTCGCTGGTCCAGTACCTCAAACATCCAATCCTCCCCGAGGCGGGGTCCGATGGCCCGGCCTTGTTTTCTTGCCGCCCCACAGTCGTCGTGAAGCGTTTGCAGCAGGCTGTCACATCTTCGCGGCTGCGGCCAGAGCGAAGCGCTACGGGGAAGGCCAGAGCGAAGCGCCACGGGGAAGGCCGGAGCGAAGCGTCACGGGGAAGGCCGGAGCGAAGCGCCACGGGGAAGGCCAGAGCGAAGCGTCACGGGGAAGGCCAGAGCG
>DASWON010000178.1:0-4924 GCA_036398735.1 Rhodopila sp. | reverse complement strand
CGCCGGCCGTCCACAGGCCTCGATCACCCGGCGCAGCATGGCGAATTCTTCGTTATGGTCCGGCGCCCACTCGGAGACCATCTCCAGCATGCCCGATCCGGCGTCCTTCATCCCGAGGGCGATGCCGCGCAGTTCTTCCTCCTGGGCGCGGAGCGTCGGCGTCGGATCACCCCGCAGCGTCTTGTGCGACAGGCTGCGCGAGGTGGAGAACCCGAACGCCCCGGCCTGCATCGCCTCCCTGGCGATCTGGCGCATCTGCGCGATGTCGCCCTGGTTGGCGTTCTCGAGGTTGATCGCCCGGTCGCCCATCACGAACACGCGCACCGCGGCGTGTGGCAGCAGCGCGCAGATGTCGATGTCGCGCTGCTTGCGTTCCAGCGCGTCGAGATACTGGCCGAACGATTCCCACTCCCACTTCAGGCCCTCGTGCATGACGGCGCCGGGGATGTCCTCGACACCCTCCATCAACTCGATCAGCCGCTCCCGGTCCTCGGGCTTGCAGGGCGCGAAACCGACGCCGCAGTTGCCCATCACCGCCGTGGTGACGCCATGCCAGGAGGACGGGGCCATGTGGCTGTCCCAGACCGCCTGGGCGTCGTAGTGGGTGTGAATATCGACAAAGCCCGGTGTCACCAGCTTGCCCTTGGCGTCGATCTCCTCGGCGCCGCCGCCGGACACGACGCCGACCGCGGCGATCCTGTTGCCGATGATCCCGACATCGGCCTCCCGCGGGGCGCTGCCGGTGCCATCGACGACGGTGCCGCCACGGATGACCAGATCATATGCTGGCATTGGACTTTCTCCTCAATGATTGGCACTGATCCTGATCCAGCCGGTCCCGGCTGGCAAGTTTCGGAGCCTGTGCGATGCAGATCACCCGCGACGACCGCGTGCGGATGGAGCGTGCCCATGTGCTGGCCTGGCCCGCCCTGCGCACCGCGGTGATAGACGGCTGGCTATGGCGCGCCTCGGGCGGCGGATCGCAACGCGCCAACTCGGTTTCGACAGTTGATTTCACCGGAGCCGATGCGGAGGCCGCACTGCGCGACGCCGAGGCCAGATATCTGGCAATCGGTGCCCAGCCGCGATTTCAGACCTTTGACGAAACGAAGCCGCGCGGCCTCGCCGACGTGTTGCGCGCACGAGGCTATCGGGAGACCGACCCCACGGTCACGATGTTCAAACGCCCGGCCACTGCGGCGCCCAGGAGCCGCACGCCCGGGCGCCCGGCGAGCATGCCACCGGAGGGCGCCATCTTCAGGCGCCCGACGAGCGCTCCACCGGCGGGCGCCATTCTGGAGTCCGCTCCGGTTATGGAGGCTCCGGTCACGGAGGCCCCGGTCACGGCGGCCCCGGTCACGGCGGCCCCGGTCACGGAGGCTCCGGGCAGCGTCGAGACGAGCGAGCACGCCGGACCGGAATGGCTCGCCACCTATCTCGGGGAGATCACCCCGAACCGGCGTGCGGCCAACAGCCGGATCATCGAACAGATTCCCGCACCGCATGCATTCTTCGGCTGCCGCGAGGGGAGCGGCGTGATCGCCACGGCGCTGTGCGTCGTGGGCTTCGGCTGCGCGGTGGTCGAATGCGTCGCGACACGCGCCGATGCCCGCCGCCGAGGGGCTGCCCGCGCGGTTCTGGCACAGCTGGAGATGTGGGCATCGATGCAGGGAGTGGACTGGATCGGGCTGCAAGTCGCAGCCCATAACACCCCCGCGATCCGCCTCTATGAGGCACTTGGCTTCAGCGCCGGTGCGATCAACAAATTCTGGGTCCGGGACGGGCGCGGTTGACCCGACGGAAAGGCCGCCCCACGTGCGTGCGGCCATGCTCCGCATCCTGGCTCTCTGGGTCCTTCTCTCAGTCCCCGCGGCACCCGCCATGTCGTTTCAGATCGTCGATCCCTGGCCCGATGCCGCAGCGGTGCAGGGCGTGCGCCAGGAGGTCGTTACATTTCAGAGCAGTGACCCGTTCACGCCCGCGGCCATCGGTCACGCTCCCGCCCGGCCGGTAAAGGCGCTGCTGTTCCTGCCGCCGCATGTCGGACGCGACCGAGCGACGCCCGCCGTCGTCATGCTGCACGGGTCGGCCGGGCTGATCTACGACCGCGCCAAATACGGGCCGCAGCTGGCATCGATGGGCATCGCCGTGCTGCTGATCGAGACCTATGACAGCCGCACCGACCTCGCGACCGGCTTCATCGATCGGGTGCTCAACATCACCGAGACGATGTTCGTTGCCGATGCCTATGCGGGACTGCACTATCTCGCCGGGCGGCCGGAGATCGACGGGAACCGTGTGGCGCTGGCCGGTTTCAGCTATGGCGGCATGGCGACGGAATACGCGATGTATGCACAGATCGCCGACGCCCTGTCGCCGCGCGGCCCGCGCTTCGCCGGCCATGTGGCGTTCTACGCGCCGTGCATCGCGCGGTTCGATGACAACCGCACTACGGGGGCGCCATTGCTGATGCTCTATGGTTCCGCCGACGAACTCATCCGTCCTGACCGGTGTGCCCGAGTCGCCGAGGATCTGCGGGCGGGCGGCAGCGACGTGCGGATCATCGCCTATCCCGGCGCCGTGCATCAATGGGATGGCGGCATGCAGCGCCGCCTGATCGGCCGCCAGCTTGCCGGCTGCCGTTTTCGCGTCGCACGCGACGGCTCGGTTTGGGATCGAAACACCTTGCTGCCGATGACGGGACCGTTTCTGCGCAAGATCATCCTGGGGCTCTGCACCGGCAGCCGACCCTATCCGATCGGCCGTGACGATGCGGTACGGGAACAGTCGAACCGCGATTTCGGGGCATTTCTGACGCGGATCTTCGGCGGCGTCACGGGCGATCACCGCGGCGACCAGGCTCCGACGATCAGCACGGCCCCACCCCCCGCAACGAGTCCCGGCGCAACAAGTCCCGGCGCAACGAGTACGGCCAGCGGCGGCCCGAGGCGGCCGTGACCGCCGGACCGGTCGCCGGCCGGTCGCGTCATCAAAGTGCCGCCCGGGCTCGATCGGCGGCCGGCGGTCGCGGCCGGCAGCTGCGTGCAACGGCCGTCAGGCGCGGATCGACACGAGTGCAAGGGCTTCCGCCACCGCCGCCCGCCAGCCAGCCCGCTCTGTCATCACCGGTCGTATGCGCGACCGCCCGGCCCCTGCGTCATTGCCCGGCCCGGGCCCGGTGAGCCACGACTTGCACCGCGAATCCGGTAGACGGCGGGTGACGTATCCCAGGCCGGTTTGTTCCACGTATGACACACGACTTGCACCGCGGATCCGGCAGACGGTGGGTGACCGGTTCTGGCATGCCCTCCGGCCACACACACGTTCACAAGACCGCGGCGATCTGTCCGACCTGCGCCAGCGCGGCATTGCGGGCGTCGACAGGCGCGGGCGACTGCGTGAGATAAGCCACCGCAATCAGCGGAGCGCGCCCCGGCGGCCAGATGACCGCCACGTCATTGGTGGTCGCGTGATCGCCGGCACCCGTCCGGTCGCCGGCACGCCAGGCCCCCGGTAGCCCGGCGCGCAACCGCTTGTCGCCGGTCCGGTTGGCGATGAGCCACCCGGCGAGCCGCTCACGCGACGTTGCCGAAAGCCCGTCCGCAACGACCACCTTGCGCACGGTTTCCGCCATGGCCGCGGGCGTCGTGGTGTCGCGCGGATCGCCCGGCGTGGCGTCGTTCAGCTGCGGTTCGATCCGGTCAAGCCGGGTCATGCTGTCGCCCCAGGCGCGTAGCACCGACGTCAGGCCGGACGGCCCGCCCAGACTTTCGAGCAGCAGGTTGCCCGCGGTATTGTCGCTCAGCCTGACGGCCGCCTCACAGATCGCGCCAAGCGTCATTCCCTCCGCGCCGGCGTGCTGCTCGGTTGCCGGCGAGTAGGTCACCAGCTTGTCCCTCGGATAGACGATCCGCCGTTCGAGACTGTCCTCCCCGCGGTCCACCCGGGCCAGCACCGCCGCGCCGGCCAGCAATTTGTAAGTGCTGCACAGCGGAAACCGTTCGTTGCCCCGATAGTCCACGCGCTTGCCGGCCACCGGGTCGAGGATCGAGACGCCAAGCCGGCCGCCGACGCCGTGCTCGATCCGGGCGAGGCGGCGCCGGATCTCCTGATCCTCGGAACCAGCCGCTTTCGCCCGGTGGGCGAGCACAGCGGGCGCGACGAGCAGGGCCTGGACCAGAAGGTTACGGCGCAACATCGATTCTGTCATGACCGGCAGATAGCGGTTGCGCGGGCGGCGCGCAACGGCGTGGCCCTCACGAAGTCGGGGCGGTCGAAACCGGAGGGGCCGGCACCGAGGCGCACGAATTTGGCATCCTTCCCGGTTCGTCGCACAGTGGCCTGCGAGGAGGAACCGACAATGCCAGCAGAACGCAAGACCGCCATCGTCACCGGTGCCGCGAGCGGCATGGGACGCGCGATGGCTCTCGGCCTGTCCGAGGCCGGCTTCGATGTCGTCGCCGTGGACCGCAACGCCGGCGCGCTGGAGACGTTGCCGGCTTCGATCAAACCGCTGGCGGCGGATCTCGCGCAGCCCGATTCGTTCGAAAAAATCGTCTCCGAAACATTGAATGCGTTCGGCCGGATTGACATTCTGGTGAACAACGCCGGCATCGGACAGGCCGGGATTCGCGCCGACCAGCGCAGCAACCCGATCCGCTTCTGGGAAGTGACGCCCGAGCAGTGGAATCGGTTCCAGACGGTGAACGCGACCGCGCCGATCATGATGTCGCTGGCGGTTCTGCCGCACATGCTGAAGGCCAACAGCGGGCGCATCGTCACCGTCACAACCAGCCTGGGAACCATGGTGCGGGAGGGGTATCTGCTTTACGGGTCCAGCAAAGCGTCCGCCGAGTCGGCCATGGCGGTGCTCGCTGCCGACCTCAAGGGCACCGGCATCACGTCCAACGTCCTGGTGCCTGGC
>DASWON010000177.1:0-5249 GCA_036398735.1 Rhodopila sp. | reverse complement strand
GTCGGCTACCAGTTCGAGCACCGGTTCGACGACGTCTGGAGCTTCCGCCAGAACTTCCGCTACATGCATGTCGATGGCGATCTCAACCAGGTTCTGCCGCTCGCCATGCTCGATGACCGGACCATGGAACGCTACGCGCTCCAGGTCCATGACAACCTCGACGCCGTCACGCTCGACAATCAGGTTCAGGCCAATTTCGCCACCGGCCCGCTCCGGCACAAGCTACTGATGGGGCTGGATTTTCAGAACACGACTCTCGATGAGAGTCAGGGGCAAGCCCTGGCGCCCGATCTCGATATCTTCGCGCCGGTCTATTACCAAGCCATCCCAATTCCCCCCACCGTTTCTGATACCCATCAGAGGACTTACCAAGTCGGGCTCTATGCACAGGACCAGATCCGGCTGGGCCGTCTGGCGCTGATGCTGGGGGGCCGGGAAGACTGGGCGGGCACCACGACGGATGACCGCGTGGCGCAGAGCAGCGCCAGCCAGTTCGACCGCAAGTTCACCTATCGCGCCGGGGCAGTCTATCTCTTCGATAACGGCCTGGCGCCCTATGCCAGCTATACGACCTCGTTCCAGCCGCAGATCGGCACGGAGGCGAGCGGCAGCGCATTCAAGCCGACCACCGGGCAGCAGGTTGAGGTCGGCATGAAATATCAGCCGCCGGGGTACAACAGCTTCGTCACCCTATCAGCCTACCAGTTGACGCAGCAGAACGTGCCGACAGCAGACCCGAACAATCCCGCCTTTCAGGTGCAGACGGGTGAAGTGCGCACACGCGGTGTCGAGGTCGAGGCGCATGCGAATCTCTTGCCTGGCTTCAATATTATCGCCTCGTACGGCTACGCCGACCCGGTCGTGACCAAGTCGACCTCCGGCAATCTCGGCAAGGTTCCGGTCAACGTGCCACGGCAGCTCGCATCGCTCTGGTCTGACTACACGGTCCAGAATGGCAAGCTCACCGGGCTGGGCCTCGGCGGCGGCGTGCGCTTCGTCGGCACGACCTTTGGCGATACGGCGAACACGTTGCGCGTGCCGTCCTACGCGTTGTTCGACGCAGCCCTGACCTACGATTTCGCGGGGGTGAGCCCACGCCTGAAGGGATGGCGCCTGGCGGTGAACGCCAGCAATTTGTTTGACAAGCAGTACGTATCGGAATGCAGCAACACCGCCTACTGCCTCTATGGTCTGCGGCGGACGGTGCTCGCGAATCTCCGCTTCCGCTGGTGAGGCAGCGAGAGCATGGCGCTGTTCGCGCGGGCATATGCTCTCACTCCTTGCCTGATATACCGCTCTTGCCAGGGCGCTCCGAAGATCAGAAATCGAAGCTGGTCGACAGAAGGAACGTACGCGGCAGCCCGGGTGAAAGCCCGTAGGTCGGGTTTGCTCCGGCCCAATACCCGCGATTGGCGACGTTGATGACCTGCCCCCGGATGGCAACGGGCTTGCCGCGAATATCGAGCATGTAGCGCGCACCGAGGTCAAAGCGAACCCAGCTCGGGATCTGCTGCGTGTTGGCGTTGTCGTAGTACTGGGCGCTGGTGTAGATCGCGCGGCCCGTCAGCGTCAGGCCGGGGATGAAAGGCGTGTCCCACTCGGCGCCGATATTCATCTGCACATCCGGGACGCCCGGCGCCGTGTTGCCGTTATAGGCATTGTTGGCCGTCTTGGTCAGCCGCCCCTGGAGCAGGGTGATCCCGCCCAGAATCCGGACCTGATCCGTCAGCTGGCCGAAGCTGTTCAGCTCGATCCCTCGGTTCCGCTGCTCGCCATCCGCCGAATAGACATTTGTCATCGTATTGGCGGACCCGCTGGGCTGGCTGATCTGGAACAAGGCCAGCGTGGTGGTGACCCGGCCCCAATCCACCTTTGCGCCTACTTCATACTGTGTCGAGACGAAGGGCGGCAGGGCCTCGCCCGCATTGGCATAGCCGACGCTTACCACCGTGCCTTGCTGCAAGCCCTGGATATAGCTCGCATAGAGGGACACATTCTCCCACGGCTTGACCACGACGCCGACCGTCGGCGTCAGCGCATCCTTGTCGTAATGCGAGGTGACCGCGCCCGTGCTGGAGCTGAAGTTCTGCGCGGAAATCTGCTGCTGCCGCAAGCCCAATATGAGCTGCAGGCGGTCATCGAGCACGGACATCGTATCCGCGAAGCCCAGGCTCGTCAGATCGACGGCACTGGTGCGCGGCGCGGTCAGCCGCGCATAAGCCGGCTCGGCGATAACGGTGGGCGCGTAGAGATTTGAGGGGATCGTGGCGACGACCGGGAAGAGGCTGCCGGATTCGTCGTGGATGTGGTCCGCCGTCAGGGCAAGCTGGTGGCCGACCGGCCCGGTGGTGAAATGCCCGCGCAGGCCGGCCTGCTGTGAAGCACTGTCGTGATAGACGGGAAAGTTGTAAGGCGCCTCCGTCAGGTTGCCGTTCGCATTGTTGATCGTGGCGAAACCCGTCAGCAGATAGGTCCGGTCCTGCCGCCCGCCGACCGCGCCGTACACCGTCCAGTTATCCGTGAGGTCATACTCGGCACGCAGCGCCCCGTACCAATCTTGCACATGGGCATAGGTCCATGGCTGGAACCAGTTGGCGTTTGCCTTCGGCGCCGTGGGGACGGGAACGCCCGCCGCGAGATAGGTCGGGCGCAGCGGTGAATCCGTATTCTCCTTCTGATAGCCAAGGTCGAGCGAGACACGGAGGCGCTTGCCACGGTAGTCCAGCCCGAGATTGGCATCACCCAGCATCTGCGACTGATGTTCCGTCGCCGTCGCGCCGTTTCGGTAGGTGCCGTTGAAACGGACGCCCCATTGGTTGTTGTCCCCGTAGCGGCGGCCGAGATCGATCTGCGTGCCGAACTGGGTGTCCGACGCATAGGTGGTGGTCAGCCGCGTGATCGGCGTGTCCTCGGCGCGCTTCGGAACGATGTTGACGGTGCCGCCGACGCTGCCGCCTGGGGCCATGCCGTTCAGCAGGGCGCTGGGCCCGTGCAGCACCTCCACGCGCTCGATGGAATCGGCGTTGAAGGCGAGGCCGGGAACGACGCCGAACAGCCCGTTCAGGCTGAAATCCCAGGGACTGACCGGGAAACCGCGAATATAGGGCTCCGTGGTATAGCTGTTGTCGCTCCAATCCGCACGCACGGACGGCTCGTTGGCCAGCACGTCGGTCACGTTGCGCGCCTGCTGGTCCTGTAGCGTCTTAGCGGTGTAGCTGGTCTGGCTGAATGGCGTGTCCATGATGCTGCGATTGCCGAGCATCCCGAGTTGCCCCCCGGTTGCGACCTGCCCGCCGGCATAGGCTGGCGGCGGCTCGCCCACGATGCCCTGGCGCAGCGCGCCCGCCCGGCCCTCGACACTCACGGAGGGCAGCACCATCGCGCCGTCGAGAGTGCCGGCAGCCCGGCCAAGCGTCATGGCGTGAGCGCCGCTTTGCTGCGCAACCAGCCCCGTACCGGCCAGCAGGCGCTGCAAGGCGGCGTCCGGCGTCATCGCCCCGGAGAGGCCTGCGGTCGTCCGTCCGGCCGTCAACGCGCTGTCGTAGATGACCTGGAGGCCGCTTTGCGATCCGAAGACCGCGATCGCCTTGTCCAGCGAGCCCGCGGGAATATGGAAGGCAATGGAGGCCACCCGTTGCGTGGCCGGCTGCGGCTGAGCCGCGGCCGGCTGTACGGCGGCCGCCAAGGCAGCCGTGGACAGGAGACATAGCCGCAGCGCAGCGCCCTGGAGACGATTGGCATGAGCAGTCTGGGTCCGATCTCCGGCCACGTACATTCCTGAGTCCCTTATCTCGCGGCCGCCGCAGTTGCGAACGGCTCTCAATAGGGGGACGCTTCCCGGACGAGCGGACTGCAAGCCGGGCGGGAATATTTTTAGCCGGGCGCGTCAACCGGTGAGGCCGATTGGCCCGGCCTGCTCAAAAGGATTCACCTCAGAAAAGGAAGGGCAGCCCTTGGCGCGTGTTCAGCGCAGAACCACGAGGCGGCCGGGGAGGGTGAATGCGCGTACCCCGCCGATGCGCTCGACTTGCTCCATAACCTCCGCAAGGCGGTCCAGATGGAACACCCCGCTGACATGCCGGTCCGCGTGATCGCCGCCAGCCAGCACGATCAGCCCCGGCCGGTAGCGGTTGAGTTCCGCGACGACCGCGGCCAGTTTCTCGTCCCGGAAGACGAGGATACCCTGGCGCCAGCCGGTGATCAGCTCGGGGTCCACGGCCGCGACCGCGCCGAGCCCGGCATCGGAATAGCGGACATGCTGTGCCGGCAGCAGGGCGGTGCTGGTGCGGCGGCGCACCTCCACTTTGCCTTCCAGGCAGGTGACGCAGACCACGCCGCCGTCCCGCCGGACATCGAAAACAGTGCCGACGGCCCGCGTCTCCCCGCCAGCCGCCGCAACGATAAAGGGGCGCTGCGGATCGGCCTGCACCGTGAAGGTCGCCTCGCCGCCGGCCAGCGTGACCCGGCGTTCCGCTGCGCTGTAGCGCACGGACAGGCTCGTCCGCGTGTTCATCTCGACCACGCTGCCGTCTGCCAGCGTCAGCCGGCGCTGCTCGCCCGTGCCGGTACGATAGTCGGCCAGCATCTCGCCGACCGACGGGATGAGGGCCAGCCTTTCGCCGGTGACAATCAGGCCGACGGACGCAGCGGCAACGGCGCCTCCGCCAATCAGCTGCCGCCTGCGCACGACCCGGCGTCGCTGCTGCCGGGCCCTGTCCGCCAGGGCCTGCCGGCTAGCGACCGGCGCAAGCTGGTTCCACAGGCTGACGGCATCACGATAGGCGCCCTCATGCGCCGGGCTACGATTCCGCCAGGCCGAAAGCTGCCAGGCATCCGCATCCGTGGCCATGCCCGACGTCAGCTTCACGATCCAGCGTCGTGCTTCCTGCCGGAGGGCTTCATCATCCTCCTGACGGGGGTTGGCCATGATCGGTATCCTGATTCCTCAGCACGGCCCTGCCGCGCGACTTCGTCGTGCGGGAGACCGTCCTACAAGGGGGACGCTTTGCCGCGGCCCGGTCTGCAACCTTATTGGCGGGTTTTTTCCAGGCACCGGGCGCAATGGTCAAGCGCGCGCTGGATTTCGTTGGCGACCGTGCGTGCGGACGTGCCGAAGCGGTCGGCAATCACATGATGAGGCAGTTCTTCCACCCTGGCCGCGAGGAAGATCGCCCGGCGGCGTTCCGGCAGGGTGCGCAGCGCTGCCGCCAGGGCTTCGACCTCCAGGCGACTCTCGGCGATCACGTGGT
>DASWON010000176.1:0-1592 GCA_036398735.1 Rhodopila sp. | reverse complement strand
GTCGCCGATCGCATTACCGTTATGATCGACGGGGCGCTGGAACCGACATCGGCAGATGCCATTCTCTCGTTTCAGGATCGGCGTCAGGGGTTGCGCCAGTTCATGCTCCGCGACCTCCGCAGGATTGGACGAGGAACGTGGACGATCGACGGTATCGCGGCCGAAACCGATTCTGTCAGGATCGCCGGCCAGGCCACCCTGCCGTGGCTGCGCATCGGGTGCGGGGACCACGTTGCCGCTGGACAGGTGATGCAGTTCGGCCGGGATGCGCCGAGCCCTGGCTGCTACGCCGCCGCCTACCTGAAATCCGGCTGGGCTCCCCTTGAAGCAACCGGTACCTGGAGCACCAGCCCGGTCGCCACGCTTCAGATTCCCACGGAGAACATGACAGCGTCCGACCTGGATCTCGTGATCGACGCATCGAGCTATTCCGGCATGGGCTTCTACGATCGGCCGCAAACGGTTCGTATCGCCGTCAACGGCCGGCCCGTCGCCTCATGGCAATTCGGAACGACCTCGCCTTCCCCCATCACGCCGATCACCCTCCATGCCGAGGACTGGCAGGAGGATGCGGCGTTGAATATCACGTTTGAAACGAGCCCGCTGCTGAATCCAAAGCAACTCGGCAAGGCGGACGACACCCGGAATCTGGGACTGTTTCTTCGCTCTGTCGTCATTCGTCCCAAACCGGGGTGAGCGAACTCTTCGCATTCAACCTTGCCCCCAATAGTATGCAGCGCGAACCGCCGGTGTAATAAGGTACACGCGTCAGTCTTCCGTCCGCCGTATCTGCAAACCACGCCAGAGAGGAATACCACCTGCAATGGGTAACTACACCGCCATTCAGAACTGCCGCATCGGAGGCGGGGCGAACCTGATACCGGTTCTGGATCTCGGGAAGCAGGCCTTGACCGGGGTTTTCCCAAAGGATCCGTCGGAGCCGATCACTGTCGGCCCCTTGCAACTGGTCTGGTGCCCGGAATCGGGCCTGCTGCAGCTTGCCCATTCCTACGATCTCGGGGAGATGTACGGGGACAATTACGGCTACCGCTCGGGGCTGAACCAGAGCATGGTCCGGCACCTCACGACGAAGATCGGGGAGTTGGAGGCGCTCGTCGGGCTCGGTTCCGGCGACTCCGTTCTGGACATCGGCAGCAACGACGCCACGTCCCTCAAGGCCTACACCACTGCTGGCCTACATCGAACGGGCATGGACCCGACCGGACAGAAGTTCAGCCAGTTCTACACGGACGGCATCACCCTGGTTCCCGATTTCTTTTCGGCGAAGGCGTATTTCGCGGCCGGCGGCAAGCCGGCCAAGATCGTGACATCGATCGCCATGTTCTACGACCTGGAGAGCCCGATCGGCTTCGCCCGCCAGGTGGCGGAGGTCTTGGCCCCGGGTGGGGTCTGGCATTTCGAGCAGAGCTACATGCCCTCCATGCTGCGGCTGACCTCCTACGACACGGTTTGCCACGAGCATCTCGAATATTATTCGCTGGGCGCCGTGCAGCGGATCCTCGCGGCAGCCGGCATGCGCGCGGTGGACGTGAAGATGAACGCGGTCAACGGCGGCAGCTTCGCGGTGACCG
>DASWON010000175.1:0-18048 GCA_036398735.1 Rhodopila sp. | reverse complement strand
GCGGATCACCTCCAGGCCGGCCAGGACGCCGGCGATCCCGTCGAATCGTCCGCCGGTGGGCACTGTGTCGAGGTGGCTGCCGAACGCCACCGCCGGCGCGCTCCCGTCCGCACCCGCGCGACGCAGAAACATGTTGCCGATCGCATCCTGCTCGTGGCGCAGGCCCAGCGGCTGGCACCAGCGCAGCAACAAGGCACGGGCCGCGGCATCTTCCGGCGTCAGGGCCAGCCGGCAGCTTCCGCCTTCCGGTGTTGGCCCGATTTCCGCCATCTCCATGATGGATTGCCACAGGCGGTCGGCGTTGATCGTCGGAATCATGCGGCGGCGGCGTCCTTCATCACGGTGGCGAGGATCGTATAGGCTTCTGTCCAGGCAGCCTCAACCGGCGGCGTGAACGCCGCGCCCAGTCCCTGCCCGAGCGTCCAGATCAGCGCGGCGGCGACAGTGTCGTAGCTGTCCGGCGGGACGCCATAGGTCTTGTGGCGGCGTCCGAGATCCTGAACGGCGGGGACGATCGTTTCCAGTCGCCCAAGGTTGGCGACAGCGGTTCCAAGCATCGCCATCAGCTTGCGCCCTTGCTCGTTCATGTCACCCTTGAACAGCGGCCTCAGCGTCGGATCGAGCAGAAACAGCCGCTCATAAAACAGCGCCGCGGCCTGTGGGGCGATGGGCACGACCTTGGCAAAGGAATCGCGGACGAGAGCCTGGTTTTCGGGTGTCATCAGAGACCTCGATCTGGCTGGATTTGAGCGGGACGGTCGCGGCGATGGGCACGTCCCGCACCGCGTCGGTTTTGCCGGTGATCACCGCCCGCGACGGGAGCGGTCAGGAGATCACCGTTCGAGAGGCGCCGGATTAGGACTTGGCTGGCCGAGCGATGGCTGTTCGAGAGGCGTCGAATCAGGGGGCGGTCGGTCAGGCCGTCACCGCTCGAGATGGGGCCGGTCATGGCGCGGCTGCGCGAAGCGCGGCGCTCCAGGAGAGGGCGCCCCGGGACAGGACGGTCACAGACAGGACGGTCACGGACAGGACGGCCCAGGACACAACGGTCCAAGACAGGGGAGCCCGGGACATAACGGCCCGGGACACAACGGTCCAGTACAGCGCGGCCCGCGACAGGACGGTCATGGACAGAGGAACCCGGGACATAACGGCCCGGGACACAACGGTCCAGGACAGGGCAGCCCGGGACAGGGCGGTTCAAGGCAGGGCGCCCGGATTCCACGCCGAACGCAGCAAGGCGTACGAATAAACCGACCGGGGCTGACCCGCGACGAAAAGCCGGTCCCGCAGCAGTCCTTCACGGGCAAACCCAAGCCGCTCCGCAAGCCGGGCCGAACGGGTATTGCCCGGCTCGATCTCGGCCTCGATCCGGTGGGTATTCAATTCTTCAAAGCAATGGTTCAACAGCACCGCCATCGCCTCCCGCATATACCCATGTCCCCAGAACGCGGGGATCAGGATCCAGCCGACGGCGAGCCGCCGATGTCCTGGGTCGCGTCCGTGGTAGTTGGTCATCCCGATGAACCGGCCGTCGGTTCCGGCCGTCACCGCCCACGCCGCGTGCCACCTCGGATCGACCGCCACCGACCGGCGGATCCGCTGCTCGGTTTCCGCCAGGTCGCGGGTTGGCGGAGCATCCCAGTATGTCATGGCGCTCGCATCACCATACGCTTCGTGCATGGCGCGTGCGTCCTCGATCGCCAGTCGCCGGAGCCGCAGACGGCTGGTGGTGAAATCGGGGACCGGCGTCGCCGCGTTGAGCATCATGTCAGAATACGGGTCCGGCCGGCCATTGTCATCATGAACGCTTGCCACGGAGCCGTTTCGGGACCAATCCTCCGGCAAACCTCGCAGCCAGGAAAAGTCCATGCCTGTCGAAGCCCTCATCGCCGCCGCCCGCGACTTCCTAGGCGACCGGATCACCACCAACGCCGCGCTGCGCGACCATCACTCGCACGGCCAGGACACGCAGCCGCCGGTTCTGCCCGACGCGGTCGCATTCCTCGAGAGCACCGAAGACGTGAGTCGGCTGATGGCGCTGTGCCATGCCGAACACGTGGCCGTCGTGCCCTGGGGCGCGGGAACGTCGCTGGAGGGTCATGTAACGCCGGTCCGCGGCGGCATCACTCTGGATCTGTCGCGGATGAACCGCATCATCGACGTCAGCCAGGCGGACATGGACTGCCGGGTGGAGGCGGGTGTGACGCGCGAGCAGCTGAACACGTATCTGCGCGATCTCGGCCTGTTCTTCCCGGTCGACCCCGGCACCTCGGCCTGCACCATCGGCGGCATGGCGGCGACGCGCGCGTCCGGCACCAACGCGGTGCGCTATGGCACGATGCGCGACAACGTCATGGGGCTGACGGTGGTGATGGCGGACGGGCGGACGATCCACACCGGCGGGCGGGTGCGGAAATCAGCCTCCGGCTACGACCTGACAAGGCTGTTCGTCGGATCCGAGGGCACGCTGGGCGTGATCACCGAGATCCAGCTTCGCCTGCACGGCATTCCGGAGGCGGTTTCCTCCGCCACCTGCCAGTTCCGCACCCTGCGCGATGCAGTCGAGACAGTGATCGCCATCCTGCAGCTCGGCATCCCGGTGGCGCGCATGGAGCTGCTCGATGAGGTGCAGATGGCGGCCTGCATCGCCTACTCGAAGCTGGAAGGGCTGGCGGAGCTGCCGACGCTGTTCTTCGAGTTCCATGGAACCCCGGCGGGGGTTGCCGAACAGGCCGGTCAGGCGGAGGAGATTGCAGCCGGTTACGACGGTCTTGGGTTCGCCTGGGCGACCGAAGCGGCAGCCCGCGCGAAACTGTGGCAGGCGCGGCATGACGCCTACTGGGCGGCGCTGGCCTGGAAGCCGGGCCACCAGGGGATCGCGACCGATGCGATCGTGCCGATTTCCCGGCTGAACGAGGCGATTCTGGGGGCGAAGGAGGACATTGCCGCGTCGGGCCTGACCGCTCCGATCGTTGGCCATGTCGGGGACGGCAACTTCCACACCGTCATCATGGTGCCGCCGGAACCCGACGGCATGGCGCGGGCGTGGGACCTGGACAAGAAGATCGTGGCTCGGGCGCTTGCCTTGGGCGGGTCATGCAGTGGCGAGCACGGCGTCGGGATCGGCAAGCGCGAGTTCCTGGAGCAGGAGCATGGTGCGGAGGCGCTGACGGTGATGCGCGCCGTCAAACAGGCGCTGGACCCGCGCGGCGTGATGAACCCCGGAAAGATCTTTCTGAACTGATGCCGGCCGGCGCCAAGGCGACGTTGCCGTGATTCGATGCCGTACCCGCCAGAACACGCCGCGGCGAGTGGCGCCGCGCTCCCGACGCCGCGGACTGAGCGCGCCGCCCCTGCGAGCCCGTGGCGGCTCGCTTCCGCGATGACCACCCATGTGTCTGCCCCGCGGATTGCCGCCGCCCTCGGTTCGAACCCACCGCGCGGTGAACCGGTCGGGCTGCGGGGAACTGACGATGGCGGGCCTAGCGGTCACGCGCCCGAGGGATTTCCGGGCGCGGTCACGCGCCCGAGGCGTTCGAGGAATGTCCCGCCCGGGCTCACGGGAGAACGCTGCCGCCGGACCCGGGGTCGGCGTCAACGAACCGCCCGAGGTCACACCCGCGCGCAGGGGACTTGTCCCAGATCAAAGCGCTGGGAGCCGCCGAGTGCTCGACTGTAGCCAATCGATGGTCAGCCTCGGCTGAGGCGAACCATACAGTGTGAAGGGATGCCCGCATGAATTCGCCTCGCAAGGTCGCGGTCTTTGTCGGCAGCCTCCGAAAGGACTCGTTCAACCGGAAGATCGCGAATGTGCTGGCGACATTGGCGCCGGCGTCATTGAACCTCGAGATCATCGAGATCGGCCAGTTGGCGATTTACAACCAGGATGACGATGCCGACCCACCGGCCGCCTGGACGGAATTCCGACAGAAGGTGAAATCGGCTGATGCCGTGCTTTTCGTCACCCCTGAATACAATCGATCGGTGCCGGCCGTCTTGAAGAATGCTTTGGATGTGGGCTCACGGCCCTACGGGCACAGCGTGTGGGATCGCAAGCCGGGCGCGATCGTCAGCGTGTCGCCAGGCGCGATTGGAGGCTTTGGTGCCAACCACCATCTGAGGCAGTCGTTGGTGTTTCTCAATGTGCCCACCATGCAGCAGCCCGAGGCGTATATTGGAGGCGTCGCTGGCCTGTTCGACAGCGCCGGCGCTTTGACCAATGAAAACACCCGCGCATTTCTGCTGAAATTCGTGACCGCTCTGGCGGACTGGATCGATACGAACCTGGGTGATTGAACCCCGGTACACGAGGCCGGCACGATGCTTTGGCGGGCGGCAAACCGTACCCGCGGGATCTTGCCGGCGGTCGATCGGGGCAGTGCCGCTGCCGGTCGGCGGTCTCGGCTGCCGGTCCGGGCCTGGGGCAGCGGGTGTGCATCACGCGCCCCCCCTGGCTTGCTCCGCCGCGCGGTCGTCGTGCGCCCGTGCGGTCGAACCCGGGGCGATGCGCCATCGTGCCGGTCACCGGGGCGATGTGCCGTGGTGCCGGTCAACGGTAGCCGGTGATCGTCGTTGGATATTGCGGTTCCGCGGGATATCGAAGCAGCCGCGAACGTCCGGATAATCCGCTTTGATACGATACGACCATGCGAGGCACCAATCCGGATGTGCGTATCCCCTTACGTGGGGGCTCTCTCCACCTGCGGCCGCCAGGCCTGGCTTGTGCCTGCCGGATCCGCCGGAGAGCCGAGCGGTCGGCGCAGGCACGCCGTTGGCCCGCGATCCCTTGAATGATCCACAGAACACAGGCATCCGAACCGGCAGAATGACCCAATAACCCATTGAATACCGCGACATTGATATGAGTATGAAATATATCCATTGCGTGCTGGTCGGAAGGCACCGCGGGGCAAGAGGAGCGGATGGCCAATGACGCAGCGCATACAGGAATTGGCGGCCGAGATTGTCCGGCTTCAGGGCGAACTGGACCGCGAGATCGAAAGGCGTCGCAAGGTTCTCGGCTGGCAGCTCAAAGAGCGGATCGTGGAGTTCGAGCACGGTGTCCTGATGGAGCACCGCCGGCTGCGCGTGGGCGTGGCCAGCTTTCTCGCGCGATCTCCGCTGGGCGTGATGGTGACCGCGCCGGTGATCTATTCGATGATCATTCCGTTTCTCATGCTCGACGCATGGACGAGCCTCTATCAGGCGATCTGCTTCCGAGCCTACCGAATTCCGCGCGTGCGCCGAGCTGATTACATTGTGTTCGATCGGCGGCACCTCGCCTATCTGAACTGGATCGAAACGCTCAACTGCCTTTATTGCGGCTATGCCAACGGCCTGGTCGCCTATGTCCGAGAGATCGCCAGCCGGACCGAACAGTACTGGTGCCCGATCAAGCATGCCCTGCGCGTTCGTGACCCGCACCTGCGATACTATGAGTTTCTCGAATTTGGCGATGCCGATGGCTATCGTGCCCGGCTGAACGAATTTCGTGAGCGCCTGCGGGCTGGCTCACCGCCCGGCGCGCCGACAGATCCCTGAGCTGCGGCCGCCCGACCGCGGATGACTGCGCCAATAAACTGCGGTGAGACATCTGCCTCGTCTTCGGCAGCGCACCGGTGCCGGACGGCTGCGCGCAATATCATCCGTTGCCGGCATATCGGCTGGACACATGCAACCGGGCGACGGTTCGGGGTATCCTTGATCGAGGGCAATGGCGTGATGGCATCGGCGTGGCCTCGCTAAGACGGCGCTGAGGACGGGGATAAGTGCGCAAGAAATCTGAACCCGATCGGCTGAGAGGCTGAAGCCGGCGAATGGTTTTGTCACCGCGCAGTACGGATGCGGGCAATCTGATCTGTCGCCGGGCGAATGGCACCATTGCTCCAGCGCCTGGAGGCAGGGCATTTCGTTGCCGGGTGCCATGTTTCTGACATCGCCCGTATGACGATCAGGAAGATGGATGGCCACCGATCGCAGCGCCTTGAATGGGCGGGGTTGATCGGGATCAATGCCGATCATTGTCTTCAGGAGCCAGTCTGGTTCCACTTCGCGCTGTCGCGGCGACCTTCGCCGATCTGATAGGTTGCTCATACGGCACGCAACCACCAAGAGGACTATCGCCATGAGCAATCGACCCGACGAGGTTCGGCGTATTGCCGTGATCGGCGCCGGCACGATCGGTGCCAGCTGGACGGCCTGGTTTCTGTCACGCGGACTGGATGTGGTTGTCAGTGATCCCGTCCCCGGCACGGCCGAGACTGTGCAGCGGACAATTACCGAAGCATGGCCGGTGCTGATGTCCCTCGGCGGTGCGCGAACGGTCGATCCCAGAAGCTGGCGGTTCGAGGCCGATCCCGTCGCGGCGGTCTCGGGGGTGGATTTCGTCCAGGAGAACGGCCCGGAGCGATACGAGGTCAAACAGAAACTGTTGCCCTTGATCGATGCGGTGTTGCCGCCTGAGGTGGTGATTGCTTCCAGTTCGTCCGGCCTGCTGGTCAGTCGGCTGTCGGAAGGATGCCGCTTCCCTGAGCGATGCGTCATCGGTCACCCTTTCAACCCGCCTCATCTCATTCCCCTCGTCGAGGTGGTGGGTGGCGCAAAGGCCAGCCGGGCGGCCGTCGGCAAGGCGATGGCTTTTTACCGCGCGATCGGCAAGCATCCGATTGAAATCCGTAAAGAGGTGCCCGGGCACGTCTCCAACCGCTTGCAGGCGGCTCTCTGGCGGGAAGCGATCTACCTTGTCCAGGAGGGCGTGGCCTCGGTCGCCGACATCGATGCGGCGGTTTCCGAGGGGCCGGGCCTTCGCTGGGCTTTGATGGGGCCGCACATGACCTTCCATCTGGGCGGCGGCGCGGGCGGCATGCACCATTTTCTGCAACACCTTCTGCCGGCGATGCAGGCGTGGTGGGCCGATCTTGGCTCGCCGACCATGACCGACGATCTGCAGCGGCGCCTGGTGGAAGGCGTCGCGGAGGAAGCGGAGGGCCGCTCGATCGCGGAGCTGGAGCGCTGGCGCGACGGGCTGTTGCAGCGGATCATCGCCCTGCGCCAGCATGCCGCTGCCGATCTCGCGACACGCCAGGCGAAAACACACACGGACGAGCGGCTCGACGAGGAGCTCGAGGAGACTTTCCCGGCGAGCGACGCGCCGTCGATTACCCGCGACGCGCCCGGCGAGGACGCTTCGGACTGAGGCCGGCCGCCGGGTTCTGCCCCGGGCTGCCGCCGTCGCCGAGGGAAGCAACGATCCGGCTGGCTGGCGCCGGTATGACTGCTGTTACAGGCTCTAATCGATCCGCAGGTGCCGGAAGACGCTCACCTTGATCGTGTCCAGGGTGAGGGCAAAGACCACCGTCGTCCCGAACAGTGCGGCGGCGATGGCCCAAGGCAGGCGGGCCATCAGCACGCCGGCGACCGCCAGACCGGTGACAATCGCGATGTCTGCCAGCGTGGCGAGCACCATGATCCGGGCCGGACGCGAGTGCCATAGCCGCCCGCGTTCGCGCATCGAATAGGTGTTCGCCTGCCCGGCGAGAATCAGCGTCAGGAACGTCAGCGTCTGCATCTGGTCGGCACTCAGCCCGCACCAGAACCATCCGGCCGCCAATACCCCCAGGCAATAGCACAGCTTGAACAGGCCCAACGGAACCGCGCCAAGGATCATGTTCCGGATGCGCCAATGGTTCGGATATGGCGATGGCCTGGCGTGGTCGGCCGCCCGCGACATCGTCACCATGTCGCCCGCGAGCATCGAGAGCGCCTGGAGGAAGGGCGTCAGGACAGCGTGCCCGGTCATCGCAAGCCCGACGCCCATCACCAGCAGTGTGGCGCACTTATTGATGAGAATGGTCAACGTGTAGGTCAGCACGCGCTGGAACGACGACCGCCCCTCCTTGATGCAGGCGACGATCCCGCCAAGGCCCGGTTCGGTCAGCACCACGCCCGCCGCCGACTTCGCCACATCCGTGGCGGTGGAGACGGCGATTCCCATCTGCGCCTGGCGCAACGCCGGAGCGTCGTTGGCGCCGTCGCCGCACATGCCCACGGCATGGTTATGCTGCTGAAATGCCCTGACCAGGCGAAACTTGTCCTCCGGAAATACGCCTGCATAGACAGCGAACTCGTCAGGTGCCGCACTGTCCGGAATATGCCCGGTCGGGCAGACTTTGCCCTCCAGCCCGATTGCGTGCGCCACGGTCGCCGCGGTGGCCGGTGCGTCGCCGGTGACCATTACGGCCTGCACACCGAGGGTCCGCAACTCAGCCAGCAACTGCGCCGAATCGTGGCGTGGCGGATCGCTGAGCCCCACCAGGCCAATGATTTCCAGCCTGTCCGGCGGTCCGGCCGCGACCGCCAGCGCCCGATATCCGGACGCCGTGAATTGCTGCAGCGCCGCGTCGGCCTGCGGCGTCAGCGGCGCCACGGCCCCCACCGCGACCGGCGCGCCCTTGACGACACGGGTCTCGGCACCGGCATCGTCCTTTAACATCGCCTCGGCCATCTTCGCGGCGGGATCGAAGGGGATGAACCGCGAGACGACCCACGGCGCAAGCCGCGTGCTCTGGTGCCTTGCCGCGGCGGCACGGATGGCGACATCGACCGGATCCTGCCCGCTGGGCGAGCTGGCCGCGGCGGCAAAGGCGAGCACGTCGCTCTCGCTGCAGGCTTTCACCAATGGCTGAACACCGCTCACGGCCAAGGCATTCTCGGTCAGCGTGCCGGTCTTGTCGACGCACAGCACGTCGATCATCGCGGCCTCCTGGAGGGCCGTGAGCCGTGTCAGCAGCACGCCCCTCATCGCCAGGAGCCGCGCACCGAGGGCGGCGGCCAGGGTGAATGTCGCCGGCAGGGCGACCGGCACCGCCGACAACAGCGCCGTCAGCACCAGCGGAACGATCTGCGGCACGCTCATGCCGATCAGGTGGGCGTAGGCGACCATGCCGATGACGATCACGAAGTTGACCACCGTCAGGGCGCGAACCACGCCGAGGACGGCCTTCTGCTCGCTGCTCTCGACATGCGCGATACGCACCAGTTCGGCGGTACGGCCGAAGAAGGTGCGCGATCCTGTGGCGGTGACTTCCCCGATCGCTTCGCCACGCCGGATCAGGCCGCCGGCATAGGCGGTCTTGCCCGGCCCGCTCTCCACGGCAAGCGACTCGCCGGTCAGCATCGACTGGTCCAGCAACACGGTGCCGGTGAGGATGCGGAGGTCAGCCGGAACGATGCCCCCCAGAGACAGCTGCACGACGTCGCCCGGAACCACGTCCGCGGCCGGCGCGTCGGCCCAGGCCCCATCGCGCCGGACCCTGACCCGTGGCGCCAGGCGCTGCTTGAGGAGATCCAGGGTCGCGTTGGCGCGTGCCTCCTGGAATACGCCGAGCGCGACGTTGAGCAGGAGAAGAATCGCGATCATAACGGCTTCGACCCGTTCGCCGATCAGGATCTGAAGCAGGATGGTCGCCTCCAGCATCCAGGGAACCGGCGACCAGAAGTGCCGCAGCACCCGCTTGATCGGGTGCTCCTTGTCCTCGGCGACCGCATTGGGCCCGAACTCTGTCCGCCGCCGCGCCGCCTCTGCACTGGACAGGCCCGTTACGGTAGCGGGCGGAGCGGCGGATGCGGAAGCCTGGGAGACGGTCATGGCCTGCAATAGTGCAACCGAAGGGAAAAATCCGCCAATCCGGTTTCGGCCCGGGCCCGCCGCATGCATAGCCCGCTTGCGATCATTGCCGTGCTACCCCTCTGTCGCCGGCGACTAGCTAGCGGGCGGGGACAAGCGGCTCCGCCGCGCCGCATCTGGCTCGCATGGCGATACGCTTGAGTGCCTCGGCCATCGCGAGATACAGCACGCTCACACCGGCGACAGCTGCGAGGACCGGCAGCGGCAGCGAGGCGAAGCCGACGAAGTTGCCGAGTGGTGTCAGGGCCAGCACGAGCGCAATGGCCAACCCGCCCAGCGACGTCGCCGCCAGCACAGGATCGGGGCGGCTGGTCCATAGCGGCCTGGCGGTGCGGATGATGAAGATCACCAGGATCTGGGTGATGATCGACTCGACGAACCACGCCGTCCGGAACACCGCGACGTCCACCCCGAAACCCCAGTGCAGCATGAAGAACGTCGCGATATCGAATACCGACGACAGCGGCCCCATGATGAGGGTGAAGCGCAGCACCGATTTCATGTCCCAGGCCTGCGGCGCCGCGAGTGTCTGCTCGTCCGCGCTGTCGAAGGGTATACCGATCTCCGATAGATCGTAGATCAGGTTGTTGAGCAGGATCTGCACCGGCGCCAGTGGCAGGAAAGGCAGCACGAGCGAAGCGAGCGCCATCGACAGCATGTTGCCGAAGTTCGAGCTAGTGCCCATACGAACGTATTTCATGATGTTGGCGTAGGTGCGCCGGCCTTCCAGCACCCCATCGGCCATCACGCAAAGGTCCGGTTCGAGCAGAATGATGTCGGCCGCCTCCCGCGCGACGTCGGTACCGCTTTCCACCGACAGGCCGACATCGGCGGCATGAATGGCGGGCGCGTCATTGATGCCGTCGCCAATGAAACCGACGGTATGGCCGTGCCGGCGCAGGGCGCGCACGATCCGGCTTTTCTGATCGGGCGAGACGCGGACGAACAGGTCCATCTCTTCTGCCTGAGCCGCCAGAGCCGCGTCGGACAGATCGGCTATCTCGTCCCCGGTCATGGTGCCGCGGGTGGGCAGGCCGAGCGTTTCGACCAGATGTTGGACGACCGGCGCGGCGTCGCCCGAGATGATCTTGATGCGCACTCCCGCCTTGATGAGCCGGATCGCGGCCTCGGTCGCGGAGGCTTTCGGCGGATCGAGGAATACGGCACAGCCGACGAACGTAAGACCGGCTTCGTCGGAGAGTTCGATGTGCTGGCAGTCGGGCGGCATGCGTCGCTGTGCCACGCCAAGCAGACGCAGACCCTGGCGGCCTTTGTCTTCCATCAGCCCGAGAATCCTGGCTTTGTCCGTGGTGCCGAGCGGACCGACGGTGCCGTCGGCGCGCGCCACCTGCGTGCAGAGGGCGAGCACGCCCTCGGGGGCACCCTTCGTAATCATGTCCCGATCGCTGCCGCGCGAGACGAGCACCGACGCTCGCCGTCGCTCGAAATCAAACGGCAGGTCGTCGACGAGCCCACAGCTGTCGTCGAATGAAGCGGGGGCTCCGGCCAGGATCGCATCGTCGAGATTGCTGCGCATTCCGGTGGCGAAGCGGCTGTTGAGCCGGGCAAGTTCGGCGGCGCGCGGGCTGTCTGTTCCGTCGCCGCCGAAGCTGCCGACATGCGCGATCTTTGCCTCGGTCAGCGTGCCCGTCTTATCGGTGCAAAGGACATCCATGGCGCCAAGATCGTGAATGGCGGACAGCCGCTTTACCACGACCTTGCGTGCCGCCATGCGGACCGCGCCGCGTGCGAGCGTCACGGTCATGACCATGGGCAGCAGTTCGGGGGTCAGCCCCACCGCCAATGCGACGGCAAACATGAAGCTCTCGAGGGAGAGACCATGATGGATCAGTTGCGTCAGAAGTACGAACAGGACGAGGAAAGCGGTCAGTCGCAGGATCAGCATGCCGAGCGCGTGGATGCCGCGTTCGAAGGCGGTGGGCAGTTGCTTGGCCTGGATCGAGGCGGCAATGGCGCCGAACCGGGTCGCACCGCCCGTCGCGACGACCAGCATGGTCGCCTGTCCGCCGACGATGCTGGTCCCGCCGAACAGTCCGTTGCAGGCATCCGACGGCTGGCCGGGAGTCTGTTGACCGGATGACTCTTCGCCGGATGACGCTTGGCCGGGGCAGCGTTGGCCGGCCGACTGGCTGGGGCGCTTTTCGACCGGATACGGCTCGCCCGTCAGGATAGCCTCGTTGGCGAGCGCTCCATGGCCCAACAGCACGATGCCATCGGCCGGCACCAGATCGCCCGCGCGCAGCTCCACCACGTCGCCCGGCACGATGAGCTTGACCGGCAGTTCAAGCACTTTGCCGTCGCGATGCACGGCGGCGGTGATCGCAACGGAACGCTTCAGCGCCTCGACGGCGGTCTCCGCCTGCCTCTCCTGGGCGACGTCAAGGACGATGGAGAACAGCACGATGAGCAGGATGATGACGGAGCTTTGCCAGTCTCCGGTGGCGCCTGATACGGCCGCGGCGATGAGCAGGATGGCGACCAGGGGTTCGGCAAGCTTCTTGCCCAGCCGGGCGAGCAGGCTGTGATGAACCCCGGCGACGGCAAGGTTCGGACCGAAACGGCTCAGCCGCTCGTCTGCCTCGGCGGCGGTCAATCCCCCGGGCCGAGTGTCCAGCCTGCGCAGGAGCGCCTCATTGTTGATGGTCCAGAAGGCCGGGACGTCATCAATGTGCAGCGTCTGAGCCGAAGTCGGTCTCTCGGTGATCATCGCCCGGTCCAGCCTCCGCTCTGATCGCGGCAGCGGCGTCCCCTCGATGTCCATGTGGCGCAACCGGCGCGTCCGCCGCGGTCCCATGCGCATGGGTGGGCATCAGCGCGCCGCTCGCGGCGGCACCATGGGTTGTCGCAGGCGGCGCGGCGGGGCACCTGCGCCGACATGGGCCGGTGCGCATGGATCAGATCCGAAAGATCTGCCGGCGATGCCTGAGGCACGAGGTGTCTCCTCCACCATTCAAGGCATCATGTGCGGAGCGGCCGAATTTGCGTTGATATGAATCAAGCTCCCGATGGTCACGGCGCGTAGATTGGCCGCTGGTGGTCCGATCCCAACGCCCGCCGTCCTCGGCGCTGGGTAAATCGGCCCGCCACAGTAAAGGCCGGTGGGCCAAGCGGACGGTTTCTTTCGTCAGAACTTGGCCACCAGTGGCCCGGTTTGGACAGTGGCCCGGTTTGAAGGTTCGCCGGCGGCGGATCGGGTCTCAGGGAACTTTCGGATCGAGGCATGGCGGCGGCAACCACATCGGGGAGGCGAGCGGGACATGCAACAGATCATGGTGGCGACGGACGGATCCGACAGCGCGGATCGCGCCGTGGATGTCGCCGCGGAACTTGCCGCGGTCAGTGGCGGCGCTCTGCAGATCGTCAACGTGGCCGGCAGCCTGCCGGAAGAGGCATGGGACGAACTGAAGCGAAACCCCGCCATGGAGAGGCTTGTCGGCGACGCCATCGATGTTCGTTCCCAGGCGATCCTGGCCGGCGCTCGGAGACGAGCCCTGAGCAGGGGTGCGAAAGATGTGCGGACCCAACAATTCTGGGGTGACGTGACCGAGAAAATCCTGGAGGCCAGCCAGACCATGGGGGTGGACACTCTGGTCGTCGGAAGGCGCGGCCACGGGCACGGCCGCCTCGCGGCTTTGCTGCTTGGAAGTGTCTCGCAGAAATTAGCCAGTCTCTCGCCCTGTGCGGTCGTCGTCGTTCCATAGACATCGAGCCTGATCGCGCCTGCCGACACGTTCAGAGCATGCGGCGCATTGGATCAAACCGGGCACCAGGTATCCTGACGCTGTACAGCCAGCCCGGGCGTTGCTGAGCCCGCCACCTGGCCTGCAGCCGGTTCGGATCGGCCATCAGGCTGGCGCGTTTCCTCTGTCTTGCTCCGACCTTGCGATGAAAGCGGTCTAGGAGGCCAGTGCCCGCCTGAACCTCATCAACGACACCGCGAAGTATGCTGCGCCCAGCGCGCCGAGCGCAATGAGATAGGGCCACACGAGATCAAGCCCGGCGCCGCGGTACAGGATCGCTTGGGCGAACGCGACGAACTGCGTCGACGACGAAATCTGCATCACGTACTGCAGCCATTCCGGCATGCTTTCCATGGGTGTGGTGCTGCCCGACAGAAGATTGATAACGACAAGTACCGGCATCACGAGCAGGCCGAACTGCGGCATGGAATTCGTGAATGAGGCGATCAGCAGGCCAAGCGCCGTCACGGAAAACTGGTACAGCACGGCACCGGCCAGGAAAAGCGGTATCGATCCGGCCACCGGGACTTGCAGAAGGGTTTGCACCAGAAGCCAGAGCGAGAGCATCGCTGCGACAATGATGACCAGCCCGTTTGCCCAGATCTTCGCCAGCATGATCTCGAATGGTGTCACGGGCATCACCAGCAGGTGCTCGATCGTGCCGCGTTCGCGTTCCCGGATCAGCGCAGCCCCTGTCAGAACGATCGACAGAATGGTGATGTTGTTGATCACCTGCATGACCGAGGTGAACCAGACGGACCTGAGATTTGGATTGAATCTCGAATGTACGATGACGTCGATGGGCTGGATGATTCCGGCCTGGGATCGCTGGAGATACGTCGTTACCTCATTGGCGAGGATATTCTGCAGATCGATCGCGCCGTTGCCGGCCAGCGCCATGGCTGTGGCATCGACGTTAATCTGGATCTCGGGTTTTCGCGCCGCTAGGACGTCGGCCTCGAAATGCGGCGGGATACCAAGGACGAAGACGAAACGACCCCGGTCCATGGCATCGGCGACCTCGTTCGCCGAGATCTGTTCGGGTGGCTTGAAGTAGGGCGGCAGGATGGCCTGCGCCAGGCTGCGGGAAAGCGACGAATGATCCTCGTCGACAATGGCGATGGATGCGTTCTCGACCTCAAATTTCACCCCTGTGGCGACCGCGTAGACCGCGTAGGAGAAGACGTACAGGATCAGCAGCAACAGGACGGGGTCGGTCCGAAGACTCTTCAGTTCCTTGGTTCCGAGGCGCAGGACGTTGCGGGTTCCGGCGTGCATTCAATCTTCCTGCTTGCGCAGCGCGATGCAGGCCAGGCCGATGAAGCCGGTTGCGAACCCGGCCAGTATGATGAAGAACTGGGTCAACTCGATGAATCCGAGCCCCTTGGTGAAGGTTCCGACGCTGATCTGCTGGAACCAGGCCGCCGGAAAGATCAGGCCGAGAATGCGCCCCCCGCCCGACAGCGACGAAACCGGCACCAGCAGACCGGAGAAGTTCACGGTGGGGATCATCGCGATGACCACGGTCGCGAACATCGCCGCAAGCTGCGTCCGGGTGAACGCCGAAACCAGCAAGCCGAAGCCGGTGGCGGCGAGGATATAGAGAAAACCCCCCAGTGCGAGCGCCAACCCGGACCCCTTGACCGGAACGGCAAACATGAAACGAGCCTGCAGAACCAGCAGGGCAAGGCTGATCAGCGCGATCACGACGTACGGCGCCTGCTTGCCGAGCAGAAACTCGACCCGGGTAACCGGGCTTGAGCGAAAATTGGCGATCGACCCGGTCTCCTTTTCGCGCACCACGCCCACGGCGGTCATCATCGCCGGGATCAGCACCAGCATCAGCATGATCACGCCCGGGACGATGGCGAATACGCTTTCGAATGCCTGGTTGTAACGGAAGCGAATGCCGATGTTGACCGGATCGAGGCTGGTCGAAGCGCCCGACGATCGTTGCGCGTGATCCGCCATGTACTGAAGCACGGCACCGGCGACGTACCCTCGTGTCGTTTCGGCGCGGAACGGCATCGCGCCATCGAGATAGACGCCGACCTCCGGAGACAGGCCACGCGTGAGGTCCTTGCCGAAGTCGGGCGGAATTTCGATGGCGAGCTTGAGTTCGCCGCTCATCAGCCGCCGGTTCAAAGCCTGCGCATTGCGGATGTCGGGCTGTTCTTCAAAGTATTTGGAGCCGGAGAAAATCTCCAGAAACTCCCGGCTTTCGTGACTGCGGTCCTGGTCGAGGACGGCATACGGCAGATGCTCGACGTCGAACGACACGCCGTAGCCAAAGGTGACCATCAGGATCAGAGGCCCGAGAAACGCGAACGCGAGGCGGATCGGGTCGCGTAGGACCTGCAACGATTCGCAGCGTGCGTAGGCCCACAGACGTCTCGGATCGAAATTGCGTCGTGTTGCTGCCCGGGAACGGGAAGTCGGCTGCTCCTGCACCGCGGGCGCCGCCGACGCGGGCTGATCCGGATCACCGCCGGCTGCGACGAGGTAGGCGATGAAGGCGTCCTCGAGCGTCGCCTTGCCCTTGATCCGTGTGAGGTCAGCGGGCGTGCCGATCGCCAGCACGCGCCCGGCATGCATGAGCGAGATACGGTCGCATCGCATGGCTTCATTCATGAAATGAGTCGAGATGAAGATGGTGACGCCCTGGTTGCGCGACAGGTCGATGAGATACTGCCAGAACTGATCACGCGCGATGGGATCCACGCCGGATGTGGGCTCATCGAGTATAAGCAGCTTCGGGTGGTGAACCACGGCGACCGCGAGTTGCAGCCGCTGCCTGATGCCCAACGGCAGGGCTTCGGGCCGGCTGTCGGCTACCGCAACGAGATCGAAGCTCACCAGCATTTCGGCGACACGCGCCACGATCGCGGCTGGCGGCAGGCCGAACAGCTGTGCGTGGAGCAGGAGGTTTTCCCGCACCGTCAGTTCGGCATAAAGCGAGAACGACTGCGACATATAGCCGACCCCGCGTCTCGTTTCGAGATCATCGACCCGCAGCGGCTGACCGAACAGGCGCACCGTTCCCTCGGTCGGCGGCAGCAGCCCGGTCAGCATCTTCATGGTCGTGGTCTTGCCGCAGCCATTCGATCCGAGAAAGCCGAAGATCTCGCCCTCCTGGATCTGAAAGCTCACGTTATTTACGGCGACGAAGCTGCCGAAACGACAGGTCAGGTTGGCGGCTTCGATGGCGAGCCGCTGGCTTTCGCTGCGCCTTGGCGGAATGCTGAGGACGCGATGGCCCTGTCGCCTCTGCGGCGGCAGCAACTCGATGAAGGCCGATTCAAGCGTGTCCGCCTTGGCCCGCGCCTTGATTGCGGACGGCGTGCCGCTGGCGATGACCCTGCCCTGTTCGAGTGCGGCGAGCCAGTCGAAGCGTTCTGCCTCCTCCATATAGGCGGTGGCGACGATGACGCTCATTTCCGGGCGGCGTCCTCGGATCCGGTCGATCAACTCCCAGAACTGGCGGCGGGAGAGCGGGTCCACGCCGGTCGTCGGCTCATCGAGGATCAGCAGGTCGGGCTCGTGAATCAACGCACAGCACAGTCCGAGCTTCTGCTTCATTCCGCCCGACAGTTTGGCGGCCGGCCAACCCCTGAACGCGGCGAGACGGGTCGCATCGAGCAATTCATTGATCCGCTCCTGCCGCTCGCCTGCCGCTTCACCGAACAAACGCCCAAAGAAATCCACGTTCTCGAACACGCTCAGGGTCGGGTAGAGGTTTCTGCCGAGCCCCTGGGGCATGTAGGCGATCCGTGGGTGACAGGCGCGCAGATGGCCGGCGTCGCGCATTGTGCCGCCGAGCACCCGGAGATCGCCGTCCTGGATGCGGCGCACGCCGGAAGCGAGTGCCAGAAGCGTGGACTTTCCCACGCCGTCCGGGCCGATGAGGCCCGCCATGCAGCGGGCGGGGATCGTGACCGAGACATCATCCAGCGCCAGTATGTCACCGTAACGATGGCGGATACGGTGCAGTTCGGCGATCGCCTCCGCCACTGTCAGGGCATCCTGACCGCTAGACTTTCCGGCCAGGCTGTCCCGGTTCGCGTCCGGACATAGGCGACCCCGCGCACCCCGGTCTTGACCGCTTGCTCGTACTGCTTCAGCAACGCCGGCGAAATCTGCAGCTTGATGCGGAACATCAGGTCCGAACGCTCATCGGACGTTTCCACCGACTTTGGGGTGAATTGCGCCTCCGGTGCGACGAAGCTCACCGCGGCCGGGATCGTGTATTGTCGGATCGGATCCAGAACGAGTCTGGCTTCCGCCCCGATCTCCAGCTTGCCCGCGGCGCTCGCCGGCAGGAACACGGTCATGTAAACATCGCTCAGATCGAGCAGCGTCGCGACGCGGCCGCCGGCACCCAGCACCTCGCCGGACCTTGCGAGAAGGTATTCCACCCGCCCGGCGCGCGGCGCCGTCAACACCGTGTCGTCAAGCGCTGACTTGACTTCGGCAACCTTGGCCTCCGTGACGGCAATCGCCGCGTTGGCCTGGTTGAGGCTCGCGGTCGCCGATTTCACCGCGGAAGTCGCGACGTCGAGTTGTGATCGGCGCTGATCGAGGCCCTCGGTCGGGAAGGCC
>DASWON010000174.1:0-5458 GCA_036398735.1 Rhodopila sp. | reverse complement strand
GCGAAATGCACCGCGCCGCCGGTAAGTTCTGCGAGCCTGATATCGCGTGCGACCATCATCGCCTCGGCCGCGGCCGGAATGCCCGGCAAACCCAGCCGGGTTGCCTGCTCGCTTTCTGTTGCAGCGCCGCCGCTGGCGAGCGATGGCTCTTCCGGGTGCTGCACAACACGGGCGCCAAAGCCATTGGCATACGAAAGCGCCAGCCGCATCAGCCGCGCAGGGCCTATCGCACGCGACCCGTCGGTGAAGGCAATTGCGCCGGCCTCCCGCAACAGCCCCAGTTCCGCCAGTTCCTCGCCGCGGCATCCGCGGGTAACGGCGCCATACGGCAGAATGGTCAGACTGCCGGTCTCATCGCCTTTGGTGCGGAGCAACTGCACCAGCGCGGGGTCATCGATTGCCGGCTGTGTGTCGGGCAACGCCGCCAGCGTCGTGATGCCACCAGCAGCCGCAGCCGCGGCGGCTGAGGCGATCGTTTCGCGATACTCGAAGCCGGGTTCGCCCAGTGCCGCCCGCATATCAATCAGACCGGGGCAGAGCACGGCGCCCGCGGCCTCAATGACCGTGGCGTCGTCCGGGCGCCCTAGTGCCTGGCCAAAATCCGCGATAAGGCCATCGCGCACCAGCAGATCGCCGAAGACATCAATCCCGCTACCCAAAACGCGAACCTGGGAAAACAGCGTATCAGGGCTCATTCCGGCGATGGCCTCGCGAAAGCATGTCCAATACCGCCATGCGAACGGCGACCCCCATCTCAACCTGCTCTTTGATCACGCTGCGCAGCGGATCGTCGGCCACGGCGCTGTCGATCTCCACCCCGCGATTCATCGGACCAGGGTGCATTACGATGGCGTCCGGTTTGGCCCATGCCAGCTTGTCCGCGTCCAGGCCATAGAAACGGAAGAACTCCCGGGCGCTGGGGACCTGTCCGCGGGTCATCCGCTCGCGCTGCAGTCGCAGCATCATGACGACATCGGCGTCTTTGAGGCCGCGCTCCATATCATGGAAAACGGTCACCCCCAGATCAGCGACCTCGGCCGGAATGAGCGTCGGCGGGCCGACCACGCGAACCTGACACCCCATGGTGGCCAGCAAGTGGATGTTGGAGCGAGCGACGCGCGAATGGGCGATATCGCCACAGATCGCGACGATCAGTCCCCCGATGCGCCCCTTGTGCCGTTTGATCGTGAGCGCGTCGAGCAGGGCCTGGGTCGGATGCTCATGCGTGCCGTCGCCCGCATTGATCACGGCGGCATCCACGATCTGCGCTAGCAGGTTTGGGGCCCCGGACTGTCCGTGCCGCACCACCAGCAGATCGCAGTGCATGGCGTTCAGCGTCGCGGCCGTGTCGATCAGGGTTTCACCCTTGTTCACCGAGGACGTGGACACCGACATGTTGATCACGTCGGCTCCGAGTCGCTTGCCCGCGAGTTCGAAGCTGGTCCGGGTGCGTGTGCTGTCCTCGAAGAACAGATTTATGAGCGTGCGCCCGCGCAGCAGATCACGTTGCGTCTTGCCCGAACGGTTGAGCAGCACATAGCTCTCCGCGAGGTCGAGCAACTGGGCGATTGCGGGTGGTTCCATCCCTTCGATCGCCAGGAGATGTTTCTGTCGGTAGAGCACGGCGCTTCGTTGCAGCAACATGCCCGACGCGTCAACCGGGGCCTCTCCGATTTCGGCCGATCCGTTTTGCTCGGCGGCCGGGCGCCGAATGCATGCTTACGCAGGCGAGGGCTATCTCGACCGAAGAGTGCCCTCGCGAAGGCACGCGATGGGGCGGGGCTGGCCGGCAATTTTGTGCAAGGGCCCCCCGGAGCGGACGCTGACCTGTCGGCGGACCGGTGGTACCGGACGCCGCGACGCGTATCCCGCGGGCCCGATCATGCTGTTTCTGCTTTCCACGCCCATGCCCGCTACCGAAGCTGCGGCGGCAGGGCGCGTTCGGCGAGGGCCTCAGGTACGTCATGCCATGTGGCAAAAAAATGGCGGCCCGAAGGCCGCCATCCATCAACGCTAGACGGGAAGATCCGCCATCCTGCCTCGCCTGAGGCCGGACGTGGAACCCGGAACTAGCCCGGCTGTGGGGCCGGCGCGGCACCACCGGTCGGGGGTGGAGAAGCCGGTCGGCCAGCCGTCGGCACGGAAGCCCGACGTGATTCCGGAGCGGGCTCGTCCACCACTTTGCGAATGACCGGCTCACCCCGCAGCACCGTGCGAATTTCGTCGCCGGACAGCGTCTCGTGCTCCAACAGGCCGCGTGCCAGCCGATGCAGTTCCTCGACGTTCTCGGTCAGGAGCCTGCGAGCCTTGTTGTATGCGCGATCGATGATGTCCTTGATCTCAGCGTCGATCTCACGGGCGGTCGCTTCTGAGACATTCTTGTTCTGTGTGACCGAGTGACCCAGGAACACCTCCTGGCTGTTGTCGCCGTAGGCAATCATGCCGAGTTTGTCGGACATTCCCCACTCGGTAATCATCCGCCTCGCCTGATCCGTAGCCATCTTGATGTCGCCGGCGGCGCCGTTCGACACCTTGTCAGGTCCGAAGATGATCTCCTCCGCGGCGCGTCCGCCCATCGCCATCGTCAGTTCCGACAGCAACTTCGATTTCGACTTGGAATAGCGATCACCTTCCGGCAGGCTCATGACCAGGCCCAGTGCGCGGCCACGTGGAATGATCGTCGCCTTGTGGACCGGGTCACACTCCGGCTCATGCATGGCGCATAACGCGTGACCGGACTCATGGTACGCCGTCATGCGCTTTTCGGCCTCCGACATGACCAGCGACCGGCGTTCGGTGCCCATCATGACCTTGTCTTTGGCGGCCTCGAATTCCGCCATCGCAACGACCCGCTTGCCGAGTCTCGCAGCCAGCAACGCACCCTCATTCACCAGATTGGCGAGATCAGCACCCGAGAACCCCGGGGTTCCACGTGCGATGACCTTCGGGTCGACGTCGGAGGCCAGCGGCACTTTCCGCATATGCACCCGCAGGATCTTCTCACGCCCGTTGACGTCCGGGTTCGGCACGACGACCTGACGGTCGAAGCGGCCCGGCCGCAGCAGCGCCGGGTCCAGCACATCCGGACGGTTCGTCGCAGCGATCAGGATGACGCCTTCGTTGGACTCGAAGCCGTCCATCTCAACCAGCATCTGGTTCAGGGTCTGCTCACGCTCGTCATTACCGCCGCCCAGGCCGGCACCGCGATGCCGACCGACCGCATCGATTTCGTCGATGAATATGATGCACGGGGCGTTCTTCTTGCCTTGCTCGAACATGTCGCGAACGCGGCTGGCGCCAACGCCCACGAACATCTCGACGAAATCCGAGCCTGAGATCGTGAAGAACGGCACGTTCGCCTCGCCGGCGATCGCGCGGGCCAGCAGCGTCTTGCCGGTGCCGGGAGGACCAACCAGCAACACACCCTTGGGGATCTTGCCGCCAAGGCGTTGGAATTTCTGCGGATCCTTCAGAAACTCCACGATCTCTTGCAATTCGCCCTTGGCCTCATCGATGCCGGCGACATCCTCGAACGTGACGCGACCCTGCTTTTCCGTCAGCATCCGCGCTCGGCTCTTGCCGAAGCCCATGGCGCGGCCGCCGCCCGACTGCATCTGGCGCATGAAGAACACCCAGACGCCGATCAGCAGCAGCATCGGGAACCAGGAGAGCAGATAATGCAGCAGCGGGTTCACATCGCTGTCTTCAGGTTTGGCGATAACCCTCACGTTCTTGTCGGTCAGCGTCTTGACCAGTGCGGGATCTTCCGGCGTGTAGGTCTGGAAGGTCCGACCGTCGTTGAGCTGACCGGAGACCGTCCGTCCCTGGATCACCACATCTCGGACGCGACCGCCATTGACCTCGGTAATGAAGTCGGAATAGGCGATCTGGGTGGAGTTTGTGTGGTTAACGCCCGGCTGGAACAGGTTGAATAGCACCACGAGCAGCAGGGCGATGATCACCCAGAGCGCGAGGTTGCGGCCGAAATTGCTCATATGACTTTGCTCACGTTCACAGTCCGACAGGGGCGTCGGGTATTCATTATCGATATCCGACCCAGCCAAACAGGCTCTAACATAGTGTGCGGGATCACTTCCTACATCCCCGCTTCACATTCATCGTCCACCAAGCTATCGCGAATAACAACTGAGAAGTCGAATCCGGCCTCTGAAGCCCCACCGGCCGTCACGAAACAAGGCCCGGCGGCCTGCCCAGGTGGGTCGAAAAGCAATGTTATCGTCGCGAAAGGCCCATCCGCGGCATACCCTAAATGCGGGGCCGCGGCCAGGAATTTACCAACCCTGATGGCCGGCAAGGTTCTGAGAACGACCGAAGGCAGATCTGAGACCGCGCGAAACAAGGCGGCGTCGTCCCCCAGCTTGCCGATCATTGCGCCGGCGGGCGTATCGAGGCATCCGCTCAAGCGGAACCGATGGTCCCAGATTGCGCCTGCCCGTACAGGAACCGGATTGCTGATCGCGGCCTCCTCGCGAGCCATCAGCAGGCCATCGCCGAACTTGCCAGCTCGCGCGACACGCACGCCCGCGACGGTCGCGGGCCTCGGCTGCGCGGCGAAATCGTTGATCTGCGCCGGGCTCGGTGGATAGGGTGCGCCACCCACCATGCGGAACAGGCGGCTCAACGCGGCTCGACCGATCCGACCGGGCGACAGCAGCACAAACCCCTCCGGCCGGATGGTGGCGCGCCTCGCCAGTTCAGCAGCGATTGCGGCCTCCTCGCGTGCTCGAAGCCGTGCGACCGCCTGCATGGCCGATGCTACCTCGGTCTGCGCGGTCTCGTCTGCAAGCCGTCGCCGCAACCTCGACCTCGTTGCCCGGATATTCTGGTTTGATGGGTCCTCGACCCACTCGACCGCGCGCGCAGTGAGATAACGGCGCAGCAGTGCCGGATGCACACCAAGCAGAGGGCGCAGCAGGCGCACGCCGCCGGCCTCGCGCAGCGCCGAAATACCCGCCAGCCCGGCCGTCTGGCTGCCGCGCAGGACCCGCATCGCGAGGGTCTCCACCTGGTCTGCTTCGTGGTGGCCCAGCAGAAGATGGAGTACCCCAGCCTCCCGGCACGCCGCAGTCAGCACATCATAACGTGCGATTCGGGCCCGCTCCGCCAGCGCGGAGCCCGGCTTCAGATCCCTGATCCGCAGCAGCCGTCCGGGAATCCCGAGATCGAGCAGGCGATCGATTGTGAGCAAAGCCTCGGCGCCGGACTCGAACCGCAGCCCGTGGTCGACCACCAATGCGGCGATCGACCCGTTGCGGCGTTGCGTCCACTCAGCGGCGAGGATGGCGAGAGCCATGCTGTCCGCTCCGCCGGAGACCGCGATTGCGAGTGCAGGTTGCGGCTCGAATGGACCCAGATCGCGCATCGTCGCCGCAAAAGCGCTCGCGAGATGGGAGCGGATCCCCGACATCAGCGAGCTAGCGTCTCTGCTCGTACGTCC
>DASWON010000173.1:0-2128 GCA_036398735.1 Rhodopila sp. | reverse complement strand
GAGCGCTTTCTTGGCCGCAATGGTTCTCTGCGCGCCCAAAGCGGCGCGCGCAGCGGGGTTTGATCAGTTCGTTGGATTCGGCGACAGCACGATGGACAGTGGCTACTTCCGCTACAATCCAACCGGCGGTTCGCCGGCGCTCCCGCCCGGCGCGCCGACCAATGCGATCGACAAACAGATCCAGGTCACGGTCGCGGCGGGTGGCAGCGGCGCCTTCCCAGGGCCCGCGAACGTCGACACGCAACTGATAGCAGCCCGATTTGGTCTGACCGCGGTGCCGTTCATCATCACCGGCGGCGGCTGAACCAACTATGCCAACGGCTCCGCGCAGACGGTCTCCACCACCGGGGCCGACGGCTATCTGCACGGCCTCTACAACAACGTGCCCATCGTTACGCAGATGTCGAACTACCTCTCCGCCGTGCATGGGGCCGCGAACCCCAACGCGCTCTACATGATCAGCTACGGCGGCAACGATCTGATCTGGCTACAAATCCAGGGCGGGAGCGTGGCGCCGCTGCCATACATCACCATGCAGGCGAACGGCCTTATCGCCAGTATCACCAGCCTCCGGGCAGCCGGCGCGCGCACCATCATGGTCCTCAATGTCTACGCCAAGGCGAAACTGGTCGGCCCAGGCGGCTCGTTGACGCAACCGAACGCCGTCATTGTCAATCAGGCAGCGACATATTCGGCGCAAGTCTGGTCCGGACTGAAAGCCTCGGGCGTGAACTTCATCCCCGTCGATGTCGAAAACGCATTGACCTACGCATCACAGAACCCGACGCGGTTTGGCTTCACACCCACAACGGTTCTGGCCTCCAGCCCGGCATGCGGAGCCGTCTCGGGACTAGTGTGCACTCCGGCCGACCTGGTCACGCCGAACGCGGAACAATCCTATCTCTGGAGTGACGCGAATCACCTGACCACGGCGGGACAGACGATCGAGTCCGATCTGATGTACAACATGCTTACCGCTCCGAGCCAGATCTCGCTGCTGGCGGAGGCCGCTATGCAGGGCGGCCTGGCCCGGGCCGCGACCATCCAGGGACAGATTGAACTTTCAGAGCAACAGCGTGGGCCGAACGGCGTCAACACCTGGATCAGTGGCGGCGTAAGCAGCCTGAGCATGAAGAACGCCGGACGTTTCGCGACCGCGACCGGCACTCCGTTCGGCGGTTCCGTTGGCGCAGACTACAAGTTGCCAAGCGGGGTCATCATCGGCGCCGCGGTGACGGCGGGTGGCCAGACCCAGGACTTCTCCAGCGGCGGCCATTTCAACCAGGTCGACGAGGCGCTCAGCCTCTATTCCGCCTACCGGACCGGGCCGCTCTGGGGCAACGCGGTGGGCAGCTATGGCCTGTTGCAGGACCACATCGCGCGCCAGGTGCCCCTGGGGATCTTCAGCGACCCGGACCGGGCCGACACGACAGGGCAATCCCGGGCGCTTGCGCTGCGGGGCGGTTACGACCTCCATCTTGGGCCGTTCACCACCGGCCCGGTCGTGGGCATGGTCATGCAACAGATCCGCCTCAAAGGCTTCACCGAAACCGGCACCACCGGCCTGACTGCTTTGTCGTACAGCAGCCAGACGCGGAATTCCGGGGTCACGCAACTCGGCTGGCGCGGATCCATGGATATGGGCAACTGGCAGCCGTTCGCCGAGACGGAATGGAACCACGAACTTGGGGGCAGAAATCGCTCGATAACGGCTGCGCTGACATCGATCGCCGCGCCCTCCTACAGCATAGCCGCGGTTCCGGTGGCCGAGGATTGGGCGACCCTCTCAGCCGGCGCTTCCTACAAACTAAATACTCAGACGATACTGCGTGCGGTCGCATCCGCCCAGGTCTTCAGTCCGCAGGTTTTCAGCTACGGCGGCGGGCTGGGCGTGAGCGTCGGGTTCTGAACCGACCCGCGCGCCGCGTTGCCGGCAGCGCGCAGACACTAGGTGCAAACCCTGGCGCACACATAGTCATCGAGCAATGTCATCTGCCGAAGCCGTTTGACGGCCCGGGACACCCTGATATTCCTCTGATCCAAGCAGACATCCGCGGTTCCGCCCTTTCCGGCTGGCGGCAGCCTGGGCCGCAGGGCTCCGCGCGTCACCGCGCTCGCGACGACCGAA
>DASWON010000172.1:0-7700 GCA_036398735.1 Rhodopila sp. | reverse complement strand
CCGGGCAAAGCGCGCGCGCCGGCCCCGCCCCACACGCCCGACCCACCTGATCCCATCCCGGCGGATCCCAACCCGGCAGATCTCGGTTCGGCAAGGCTCGGCGCGGATGTGTCCCACCCAGGCGGGCCAGCCTCGGCAAGGCTCGACCCGGCCATGGTCCAGCTATCGCGGCCCGACCCGGCCTGATCGGCCGAACCGCCAATCAGTTCCGGCGCCGCCGGGATGAAACTCTCCAGGCATCTCTGGCTCGACGCGCACGTGGCAAGTTTCGGCCTGGTGTCGGCGATGTCCTGCTTCAGGTCAGCGACCGCCTCATGCCAGTTGTCGGGCAGCCGGCCGGTCATGACCCGCTCGAACTCCGCGCGCTGGTTGTGCCGGGCGAGACGCTTCAGCCATGACCGGCGGGCGGTGGCACCGCGGCTGCCAGCCGCATACCAACGCATCCGCACATCATCCGGCGTAACGAAGGCCGGTTCGTGCCAACCCAGAAGCGCCCGCAGGTCCGGCTCCTCCCCGGCTACCCGCGCCGCATCGTGAGTGCCGTTGCCTCCCGCCCTCACCGCCGCGTCCATGGTCGACAGGCCCGCGGCCTTTATGCCTTGGGCCCGGGTGCCTTGGGCCTCGATGCCCTGGACCCGGATGGTCCGGATGATGGCGGTACGGCAGGCGATCACGGTGGGCTTCTTCGAACGCACCGCGAAAGACAGAACCGCGTTGATCTGGGCCGGATCGTGCGCGTCGACCTGTTTGGTCGCCCAGCCGCAGGCAGCAAACCGCTTCAGCACATCCTCCGAACCGGGCTGCGCCGCATCGCCCTCGGCCGGCCCGTCACCGTGGTCATACATCACGGTCAGTTTCGACAAAGCGAGATGGCCGGCCAGCGCCGCGGCCTCATGGCTGATCCCCTCCATCATGTCGCTTTCGGACGCGATCACCCAGGTCCGGTGGTCCACCAGCGACTTGCCGAACCGCGCCGCCATGTTGCGTTCAGCGATCGCCATCCCCACCGCCGTCGCCAGCCCCTGGCCCGGCGGGCCGGTGCTGGCCTCGATCGCGGGGTGCTGGCCATATTCCGGATGGCCGGTGGCCGGCGAGTGCAACCGGCGGAAATTCCGGATGTCCTCGATCGACATCCCAGCGTGGCCGGTCAGATAGATCAGGGCATAGAGCAGCATCGAGCCATGGCCGGCGGACAGCACGAAACGGTCGCGGTCGGGCCAGCGCGGATCGGCGGCGTCAAATTTGTGGAACCGGGTCCAGAGAGCGGTGGCAACATCGGCCATGCCCATGGGCAGGTCCAGGCTGCCGCCCTTCGACTGCTCGATCGCGTCAATCGCCAGGGCGCGGATCGCGTCGGCCATGCGGCGCACCGGCGTGATCGCACGCGCCAGGACCACCTGGTCCACGGGGCCAGGGCTGGGGGAAGACAGCGCGGAAATGGCGTCCATGCAAGCTCCTAGGGCCGCTTCAGGCTAGCTGGAAACGCTGGGTCGGGCCTCCCACCTGGTCATGGCCGGCGCCTCGGGCCCGTCCGAGGGCACGCCTGCCGACCGCCCACGACTTTGAATGCGTCGGCTCCGCAAATCCTGAATGACCGGTCCGGTCGCCATCGCGGGCTTGGTCATCCGGCCAAGGCGCAAGCAGAGAGAGGACCCGACTCGGGAAATTCCGAACGTGCTTCAGGCGAGGCGCTATAGGCGGCGGCGGTTGTCGCGGCAACCCCCGACACCGAAGCCGCGAAGCATCGGCCAAATCGATTCGACCACGGAAATTGTTTGACGCGCCGGCGGGCTGATACCCGACCATCGATGAGCCGCCCGATCGGCGCGAAACGCGGCAGATCCGCCCGCGAGGGCCGCCACTGTTCATGGATCTCGCTGCTTCGAACGCGCCGGGATCTCGGCTCGTGTCTCTGCCCGGCGACTCGTCGCGGCGGGGCATGCCCCAGGCAACCTCGAGCCGACCCGAATCCCACCAAATCATTGTCCTGCAATACGATTTATGGCTGGCGGAGCCGCTGCGGCACGGGTCCGCAGCATCGCGGACTGCAGGATGCCACCACCAGCCGAGACCGCGAAGGCGCACGCAACCGCGGCCTGCAGCGGCCCGCACCGACCGGCGTCAGGTTGGCTTGGCGAGCGCGCCCAGAGCCGCTTCGACGCCAAACTCCCCAGGAAGTGCGCCACGCGGGAACAGCCGTGTCACGTGGCCCATCTTGCGTCCGGGCAGTGCCTCGGCCTTGCCGTAGAGATGCGGGATCAGGCCCGGTTCGGCCAGCGCGGCCGGCCACAGCGCCATGCCCTCCGGCCCGATCAGATTCTTCATCACGGCGTCCGAGTGCCGGGTCGCGGGCGGCAGTGGCAGTCCGGCGATCGCCCGAATATGCAGCTCGAACTGGCTCGCCGGGCAGGCGTCGATCGTCCAGTGGCCGGAGTTGTGCGGGCGCGGCGCGATCTCGTTCACCAGCACCTTCCCGGCGCCATCGACGAACATCTCCACCGCCAGCAGGCCGGTCAGGTCGAGCGCCTCGGCGACCCGCCGGCCGATTTGCTGTGCCGCGCGATCAGTGGACTCCGCGATACGGGCCGGCGCCAGGGTCAGATCAAGGATGTGCTGGCGGTGGCGGTTTTCCACCGTGTCGAACGACGACACGGCGCCGTCCGCGCCGCGCGCCACCACCACGCTGATCTCCTGGGCAAAGTCAACGAAGCCCTCGAGCACGAGCGGTTTCGGCTGCAGCCGCTCCCAGGCCGCATCCAGATCCTTGGGCTGGAGCAACATGGCCTGGCCCTTGCCGTCGTAGCCCAGCCGGGTGGTCTTCAGCACCGCCGGAAGTCCCAGCCGGCGCACCGCCGCATCTAGTTCCTGGCGTGAGCCGACCGGAGCCCAGGGAGCCGTCGCGACCCCGGCACCGTTGAGAAACGTCTTTTCCTCGACCCGGTCCTGGCTGATCCGCAGCACCGCGGGCGCGGGCCGCACCGGGCGCATGGCCGCCAGCAGGTCCAGCCCCTCGGCGCTGACGTTCTCGAATTCGAAGCTGATGACGTCCACGGCGCCGGCGAACGCCCGCAGCGACACGGGATCGCTGTAGTCGCTGATGGTGACGGCGTGGGAAACCTGGGCCGCCGGGCTGTCGGTCTCCCGGGTCAGGATGTGGCAGCGATAGCCCAGCCGCGCGGCGGCGAGCGCCGACATCCGCCCAAGCTGCCCGCCTCCGACGAGGCCGATGGTGGCGTTGGGCGGCAGGGGAAACTGCGTCATGGCGGGGCGGCTTGCACCTGCTGGGAGTCGTGGGTCGCGGGGTCGGCCTGAGCCGGCTCAATTTGAGCGGGATGGACCGCGTCGCGATGGATCGCGGCAGAGGGGACCGGAGCGGGATGGTCCGCGGCGGGGGGGACTGGAGCGGGCGGGACCGCGACAGAGGGGACCGGAGCCGGCGGGAACGCCACAGCGGGGATCGCGGCGGGGGGAACCGGAGCGGGGGGGATGTCGGCTGACTGGGCCGGCACAGGGGTTTGCGCCACGGCGGCGGTCTGTTCGGCCCGCCAGGCATCGAGGCGGCGGGCGAGCGCGGCATCGTGGGTTGCCAGGATGGCTGCCGCCAGCAACCCGGCGTTGACCGCGCCCGCGCGCCCGATCGCGAGCGTCCCGACAGGAATGCCCGCCGGCATCTGAACGATGGACAGCAGGCTGTCCATGCCTTTCAGGGCATGCGATTCAACCGGCACCCCAAGGACGGGCAGGGAGGTCCAGGACGCACACATGCCCGGCAGATGTGCCGCTCCGCCGGCGCCGGCGACGATGACCCGCAACCCCCGGTCGCGGGCGCTGACCGCATAATCGCGCAGCCGGTCCGGCGTCCGGTGCGCGGACACGATCCGCACCTCGTGCGGCACGCCGAGGCGGGCCAGCGTCTCGGCCGTGTGCGTCATCGTCGCCCAGTCCGACTGGCTGCCCATGATGATCCCGACCAGCGGCAACTCCGCCGACACCGGTGGTCGCGACGATCCTTCATCGGATCGCGGCATGTCGGCCTGCGGCATCTGAGCGCGCGGCATTCAGGCGATGCTGTCCGGGATCAGCCGGCTTTCCAGCCACGCGATCTCATCGCGCAGCATCAATTTACGCTTTTTCAGACGCTGCAGGTGCAACTGATCCGAGGCACCCTGATCCGCGAGACGCGCGATGACCGTGTCGAGGTCTCGATGTTCACTGCGCAAACCATGCAGTTTGCGCAGCAGTGAATCCCTATCGCTCAGCATGGCTGCAACCTACGATAGAAATGCCCGCTGGGTTGTGGTGGCACTTGTGTCTGGCCATGTCCATGGCAAGCGCGTTACAATGCCGTGCCGCGGCCGTTGCGGCGGCCGCTGGCAGCCAACCGGTTTGACACGGAGGTACCCAGTCCATGAGTCTGAATACCCGTCTCGACGCCCTAAAGGAACGGCATGCGTCACTCGAAATGCGAATTTTCGACGAAGACCATCGTCCGCGACCCGATACGGAGGCTCTCATGCGACTCAAGGTCGAAAAGCTGCGGCTGAAGGAGGAAATGGAAAGGCTGCGAACCCTGGCCGAGTAAGCGGACACCGCGCATTCTACCCGTCACGCGCCGGTCAGGCGGCTTCGTCCGCCTCCGGCGGTGGCGGCACCGGAACAGTACGGCCTTCCCGCTCCAGCCGCTCGTTCGCCTGCGTTACCGCTGCATTCAGGTCGGTCTGGCTGCACAGTCCGAGGATCACCGGATCGCGCGGTTTGATGTTCGCGCTGTTCCAGTGGGTGCGTTCGCGAACCTTCTGGATCGTGTCCTTGGTGGTGCCCAGCAGCTTGCCGATCTGCGCCTCTGAAAGCTGAGGGAAGTTGCGCAGCAGGAATGCAATGGCATCTGGACGGTCGTTGCGCTTGGCCACTGGCGTGTAGCGCGACCCACGCAGGCGCTTCGGCATTGGCAGCGTGTTGACGATCAGCTTCAACCGCGCGTTCGGATCAGCCTCGCACTGGCGAATGTTTTCCATCGTCGTCTGCATGTTCGCAACCGGATCGTAGCCGACGATTCCCTGCGCGACCTCGCCATCAGCGATGGCCTGCACCTCAAGCGGATGCATGCCGCAGAAATCCGCGATCTGGGTGAAGGTCAGGGCAGTCTTCTCAATCAGCCACACGGCGGTGGCTTTGGGCATCAGCGGAAGGGTCATGGCATTTCACACTCTCAGGGTCGCCGGCGGATGTTTTTCGTTCTGACGATGTCGGTTGCAGCCCGCCCAGCGCAACCGACAATCGCGTAGCCGCGGCCGAACGCCGGATATGACAAGCCCACGGGGGTGGGTCAAGCGACTTTGGCAGTATTATGGTGTATGCTCGGCGCATGGCTGGGGCGCCGCAGGCTGGCCTGAAGGAGAACACGATGGCTCGTGACGAAGATGAACCTCTGACCCGACGCCGGCGACTGGAGCCATTGCTGCTCGACAGCCTCGGGATCACGGAACTGCAAGGCTATATTGACGAACTGAAGAGCGAAATCGTCCGTGTCGAGGCCGAGATCGGCCGCAAGAGCAGCCACCGCAGCGCCGCCGACGCGTTCTTCAAACGGCCCTAGGGGTCCCATCTCCGCCGATCGCTACCTCCGACGTTGCATGATGCGGCCCACCCAATCAGAGCCCCCAGGCAAAGCCCCCCAGGCAAAGTCCCCGGGCAAAGCCTCCCCAAGCACAGCCTCGGGGGTCAATCTGACAGTTCTTTCCGTCGGATTTCGGCCACGCGCATGATGGTCTTGCAATGTCGGCGATCCCGTGAATTCGCGACCCGGCAGGCGAAATCGCGAACCACAGGTGGGGACCAGTGCCTCGCCGGCATCCGCGGGCGAGCCCGACAGTCTGTTCACATTTGATCCAGTGGCACGAAGATCGTCCGCCCGGGAACACCCGCGCAGCCGCACAGCAGACTGCGCCCGCGACACGCCTTGCCAGGGGCCTGCCGGCAAAGAAACCACTTTTTACGCCATCGGACACCGTCCCCGGCGCGAGGCTACCCCGTCCGGGCGAGGTGTATTCTGTCCGCCCTCCGCCTCGATGAACCGCGAAGTCCGTGGCGAAACCAGACCGGCTAGGAAACGAAGCCGCAGCAGCAGAAAAGCGGGGGCCGCTTACCGGCCCCCGCACTGCATCACGTCGCTGTAAGCGCGGCCGCGGTTAGGCAGCCTGGCGCGATTCGTCGGTGATCGGGGTAACCGTCGCACCACCAATCGCAATCTTCCGTGGCTTCAGAGCCTCCGGCACCACCCGCTTCAGGCCGACATGCAGCAGGCCATGCTGGACGTCCGCACCCTCGACCACGATATGATCGGCGAGCACGAACCGACGCTCGAACGCACGCCCGGCGATGCCGCGATACAGGACTTCAGCCTTCTGGCCGTCGTTGGCGACACGGCCAGACACGAACAGAGTGTTGTCCTTGACGGTGATATCCAGGTCTTCGGGCCGGAACCCGGCCACAGCCATCGTCAGACGATACGAGTCGTCGCCGGTCTTCTCGATGTTGTATGGCGGATAGCCTTGCGCTTCCTGGTTTGAAGCAGCGGTATCAACAAGTCGGGCCAGACGGTCAAAACCGATCGCGGTCCGAAACAGAGGAGCAAAATCAACGGTAGTCATGGCAAAAACCTCCTGCGAAGCAAGGTCGATGATTCCAGGCCGCCCATTATGGGCCGGCCCACCCGGCGCCCCGGGAACCCCGATTGGGCATTCCCGACGCAACTGCATTTAGGCAGCATCCATCGACCGTTCAAGAGGTTCCGGCGGCGCCGGCCGGGCGCATCGTCCCGGCCGGTCGACACCTACTTCTTGATGCCGAGCCCGGCGAACTTCTTGTTGAACTTTGCGACCTGGCCGCCAGTGTCCATCATGCGCTGCACGCCGGTCCAGGCGGGATGCGACTTCGGATCGATGTCGAGCCGCAGTGTGTCGCCGTCCTTGCCCATGCATGAGCGTGTCTTGAACTGCGTTCCGTCGGTCATGACGATGTTGATTTCGTGGTATTCAGGGTGGATGCCCGGCTTCATGGTCTCGTTCCTTGACTGGCGCCGCCGATCCCGACCGGCCGCGCGAGCGCGGGGCTATAGCGGCGTGGCGTCTCCGGCTCAAGCCCAAGTTTGATCGCAACCGCCGCAAATCGGCGCCGGTCGCCCCGCCGCATCCAGCTTCGGATCGTCGCAGGGCGATGCCCGAATCACGCACCAGCCGTCCCGCAGGCCACCATCGCCGCTATTTGGCCTCACGTTTGATCGCGTTCCCGGTGGACCCACCCGGACGGAACGATTATCAGGTGCGGCCTCGATGTCATGAGGCCCCCCTTTCGCATGCTGATCCGCATACTTGTCGGTCTGGTTGATTTCAGCCGGCGTCACGCACTGCCAGTCGTATGCGGGGGGGTGCTGCTGTCCGTGTTCGCCGGCTGGGTCGCCTCCGTTCATCTGGGCGTCAGCACCGATACCGACCTGCTGTTCAAGGACACGCTGCCGTGGCGGCAACAGGCCGCCGAGATGAACCGCGACTTTCCGCAGTTCCGCGACCTGCTCGTCGCCGTTGTGGATGCACGCATCCCCGAGGAAGCCGACGCCACCGCCGCTGAGCTGGCGGCCAAGCTTTCCGCCGACAAGACCCACTTCCTGACCGTGCGCCGCCCGGACTCGAACCCGTTCCTCG
>DASWON010000171.1:0-1732 GCA_036398735.1 Rhodopila sp. | reverse complement strand
CACCCGCTGGGTCCGGACCTCGGGCGGCACAGGATCGGACGCGCCCACGGCACGCACCACGCAATCCGCCCCGGGATCGATGACGGCCGGCGTCGCGACCTGACCGACACTCTTCAGGGTCAGAGCTGCCGCCACAGCGGGGCTGATCGCCGCGATCGCGAAGACGCCCAGAGCGGCCACCAGTGCCTCACGCATTGCGAAGCGCGATCCGGCCGGGATGGCGGCCGGCGCGCCCCGGCCGGCTGGTGCCTCGTCCTGGCGAAACGGCAACCCGAGGGCGATCAGGATCAGGATGACAATCGAAAAGAACAGCCACCCGTAGATGATGTGGTCGGCGGCGGCGGCCTGGGCGCTGTTCAGCAGATAGCCCAGGTAGACGATGCCCAGGCCGCGGAAGCCGTTCGCGATGATCGGCACGATGATCGAGACAACAATGAACACGGCCCGCCGCATCGGGCTGCGATACATCAGCAGCGCGTAAAGGCAGCCAAAGGCGATCGACGCGATCAGAAAACGTAGACCGGCGCATGCCTCGGCCACGAAGAAAGTGCCCTGCGGAATCTCGATGACGTAGCCATCAATGTACGCCGGTATGCCCAGGATATCCAGGCCGTGGCGGATGAACGAAGTGGTGAAGTCCTGCAGCCTTGGCGTCAGGAACTCTCCGAATGGGACCAGGAAATACAGGTAGAGCAGCGGCCCGGCCATGGCCCACCACAGTCGCCGGCCGAGGACGGCCAGAAACAACAGTTCCACGAAGCTCACGGCCACAAGCTGTCGCCCCTCCATGATCCCGAGCCGCTCGGCCACCAGCCAGGCCAGGGCCAGGGGCAGCCCCAGCAGCACCGCCGTGGGGTTCGGGCGCGCCGGAATAGCGGCGACATCGTGACGGCGATCCCACAGCAGATAAAGCGCGATGGGGACGACGAGATAACAGTGATTGTAGGCGGTGGAAGCGTCCCAGGTCTGGACCGCCGCCGCAACCTCCCGGTTAAATAGCGCGCCAAGCAGCAGCAGGCCCAGCCCCAGCGGCAGCGCGACCTGACCCCACCGCGGAGCCGTTCCCGCTTCACTGGCCTCGGGGAGGCGGCTGCGCTGCATGGCGGGGGCGTTCATGCGTATGAGCCTTCGGTTCGGCCGCGGCGGAATGGAGGGCAATCCATCGGCTGATCCTTCAAGCGGTTTCGGCCAGGTGCGACGCCGGAGCGGGGGACAGGATGTCGTCAAACCGCCGCAAGGTGACATCCCAGTCATAGCTGCGGACGATACGTCTGCGCGCCGCGGCGCCGATCGTGGCCCCCGCCGTCGTTGACGCCATTTGCCGGCAGGCGGCGGCGAAGGCTTCGGCGGTATCGGCGACGATCACCTCTGCTGCCGGGTCCGCCGCAATCCCCTCCAGCGCGGCGGAGGTCAGCACCACGGGCCGCGCCATCGCCATCGCCTCGAGCACCTTGTTCTGGATGCCGCGGGCGATGCGCATCGGCGCGACACTGGCGGTGGCATGGGCGATATAGGGTCGCACATCCGGCACGCGGCCCGTCACGAAGACACCATCCAGACGCGCCAGCCGCAGGACTTCCTGATTCGGGTTGCTGCCGACAATATGGAACCGGGCGCCAGGCAGCATACGTCGGATCAGCGGCAGGATTTCGGTTGCGAACCAGACCACAGCGTCGGCATTCGGCGGATAGTCCATCGTACCGGTGAAGACATAGTTCGGCCGGGCGAGATC